>QIAS01000168.1 GCA_003225615.1 Acidobacteriota bacterium
CAAGACGAGCGCAGAGGTTTTGTGAAGATTCCGCGGCAGATCACCCTGTGGACGGTAGCCTCGGTGCTCTCACTGTTGGTGTTGGGCTTCGTGCTGACCTGGCAGAGCGCACAGGTGCGCCGCCGCTGGGCAGTACAGGTTCCCACACAACCTGTCACCGGCAGCGTGGTATTCCGCGCCAAAGGGTGCGGAGCCTGCCATGGACCGACCGCCGCGGGAACTGATGATGGGCCTGCTCTGCGCGACAGCCGATCATTATCCGGGCTTCCACAACTTGTCACTGCCATGTGGAACCATGCGCCGCGCATGTGGCAACTCATGGAAAGCAGACATCTCCCTTATCCGGCCCTCACTTACGAGGAAACGTCCCAGCTAGTCTCTTACTTGTATGTCTCCGGATATGCCGACAACGGCGGTGATGTAGGTCGCGGCGAGGAGCTTTTTCAAACCCGGGCCTGCGTCCGCTGCCATAGTGACACTGCGGGCAACAATCAAGCGCCGCTTCTGAAACTCACTGCAGGAGTGGAAGATCCACTCTCCTGGACGCAGGTACTGTGGAATCACGCTTCCGCCATGCAGACCAGAATGCGCCAACTCGGGATCGCATGGCCGCAATTTCAGGCCCGCGACATGCGTGACCTCTTTGCCTACGTGCGCCACGCGAGTAATGCAACAGATGTTGGCTTCCCCGACGTGGCCGGAGATCCCGAGCGCGGATGGAAATTATTCCAGCAAAAAGGCTGCATTCGCTGCCATGCACTCTCATCCGAGTCAGGCCGTCTCGGCCCTAACCTGGGAGCAGAACGTCCACTGCCCCCCACATTTTCGGAATTCGGAGCCGCGTTGTTGAACCACTTTCCGGCCATGCAGAAAACCATGCAAGTCGAGCGCACCGAAATGCCTCGATTCGACGCCCACGACGTCACCGACATGGCCGTGTTTCTCTACAGCCTGCATTATCTGGAGCCGTCCGGTTCGCCCCTGGTGGGTAAAAGCGTCTTTGCCTGGCGAGGTTGCAGTCGTTGTCATGGCCAAGAGGCGCAAGGTACTGCTGCCGGCCCGGCTCTGCGTGGCGGAAGGCAAGCCTACACCGCGGTACGCCTTGCCACCGACCTGTGGCGCCACGGTGGGCGCATGTATCAGCACGGCCGCCAACAGGGACAGCCCTGGCCAACGCTGCAGGACTCCGACATCGGCCACTTGCTTACATTTCTCAATCTTTCCCCGGAGCAATAAGACCGTCCGATTCTCTGACAGTCGCCCGATTCTCAGACAGTTGATCTCTGACACTGTGCCGAATCTGAAATCTGACCAACCATAAACTGCGCAGGATCTGTAAGTTGCTACTCCGGAACTCTCGTCTTCAATGGCCATGCGCATGCGGAAGAGAACCTGTGAGCAGGGTGCGAACAGCCTTATCACCAGACCTCCTGATAACCCTTCGCACTCTGCCTCTAGTTCAAGGAGTTCGCCATGCACCGTTACCGAATGCTTCTCGTCGGAACCGTTATGGTGGGGGCGGGTGCGTATTTGATTTTCCGCAACCCGCAAGTGTTCCCGCTCTGGTTCGTGTGGCTGGCTGGCCCGTTTCTGTGGTACTCGGGCATTGCTGTGACAATAGGTGGCCTTGCCCTGGCCCTGTTTCTCTCTCCTGAAGCAGACAAAGCAACACGCACCGTACAGGCACCCGAGAGAGATGAAATAAGAGTGCTGCAGTTTTGCACGATAGCGAGTCAATGTTCTGCACCGGCCGGGGTTCTTCATGAAATCCCTGCCATGGGCGGCTTCATTTACTAGACCTGTGGGCGCGCAAGCATGCTGTAGCTAAATTCATTGCGGGAGCAAGAGCCCTGCAAGCTGAAACCAGGAGCAACATGCATACGGAGGAAGCCGTTCCCGTCGCCGTCTCACCTGGACCTGGCAATACTGTCGAACACCGTTCACGCCGGGCTGTTCTCAAAGCATTTCTGGGAGGAGGCATCGCGGCGTCTCTCGCCTCCTTCCTATACCCGGTCTTTCGCTATGTAATACCCCCGCTGGAGACGAACCTGGGAGTCGACTCCGTTATCGCGGCAACCATCCACGAATTGAAACCCAATAGCTCGAAAATCTTCCGCTTCGGCAATCGCCCTGCCTTGCTGGTTCGCACCGCCGAAGGGGAATACCAGGCTATGGCTGCCACCTGTACTCATCTGAGTTGCACGGTGCAATACCGCAAGGACTTACAGCAGGTCTGGTGCGCTTGCCATAACGGAATCTACGACCTTAACGGACGCAACCTCTCGGGGCCTCCGCCGCGCCCGCTCGAGAAGTACCAGGTCCATGTTCAAGGCGATGACATTCAGGTGATACGTACTTAAGGGAGCAAAGCATGAGTCCCGCAGCACGCGTCCTGAACTGGTTAGATGTACGTCTTGGTTGGTCAGAGCTGATGGCTCCGCTCAATCACAAAACCGTTCCCCACCATCGGTTGTCTTACTGGTACTTCCTCGGCGGGATAACTCTATTCTTATTTGTCATTCAAGTGACCACGGGCATTTTGCTGCTGTTGTACTACCGCCCCAGCGCCAATGAAGCCTTTGAGAGCGTGCAATACATCAGCACCCAGGTGCGTTTTGGATGGCTGGTGAGATCCATTCATTCCTGGTCGGCGAATCTCATGATCTTCACCGCGTTTGCGCATATGTTCAGCGTGCTCTTCCTGCGCGCGTATCGCAAACCGCGAGAACTGACCTGGCTCAGCGGGGCACTCCTGCTGTTCCTGGCACTCGGATTCGGCTTCAGCGGCTACCTCCTGCCCTGGAACACGCTGGCCTTCTTCGCGACCAAAGTCGGCACGGAAGTCGCAGGCCA
>QIAS01000169.1:0-3498 GCA_003225615.1 Acidobacteriota bacterium
GATGCAAACGGCACTTCGCGTTTCGCGGGAGGCGACCAACTCTCATCCGCGCGGCCAATGGGCACGTAAATGTCTTCGAAAATTTCACGAGGCGCGATGCGCCGGGTACCATCGGATGATTCGACCAAGTAATCGCCGGGCTGGCCAGAGTGTTCGCGGCCGAGCGGATCAAAAAAAGAAAATGCTTCGCTCAGCTGTTTAGCTCGGATCAGAAATCGGGTGCGGTAAACCTTCCATTCAGTATCCGTCTTTGTCACGTCGTTGACCCTTGGGGGAGGGAGAGTTTTTGGTTAGTGGACGGTTGAGCGAGGATAAGTACGAAGTACGATTTACGAAGGACGAAGGATCGTTGGCGATTTTCAATTGCCGATTTGCAATGGCCAATTTTCAATTTTTGATTGTTGATTTTTGATTGTTGATTAACGAACCAGGCTGTGCCGAAGTTGCGGCAGAGCTTGCTCGCTTTTTTCTCGGAAGCTGTTTTTCTTGTCGAGAGTGACGTGACTGTACGCACTGGAGAGGAAACGGTCAATTCCAAATTTTCGGTGCAGTTATGGAAATGTTGGTCAGAATTAATGCGTGGCGGCAGAGATGAAAAGCTGGGGGAGCGAATCGTGCTGAACCCGCGCCAACAGGTAAGTTGCTGCTTCGCGCCGGGGATTGGAGATTGAATCTGCTACACTCGCCAGCCTAATTTCCACAGCGTGAGCACAGGAATTGCAGAAAAGCAGGCCAGGAGAATTTACGAAGTACGATTACGAAGTACGAAGGAAGGCAATCTATCGATCCGAGGAGGACGCAATGCGCAAAGACGCGTGGGTCTCTATTCTCTTCTGCTTTTGCTTTGTGGGCGGAATCGCGGCTGCACAAAAGCCTTCAACGGGGAGCGAAAACACTTTATACATTCGATGCGACACTTTGATCGACGGCAAATCAGAGGCGCCGCGCAAGGACGTCGTCATTGGAATTACGGGAGACAAGATCGATCTGGTGGGGGCTGCCGCTTTCACTTCCAATATGCGGGTAATCAACTTGCCGGGTCATACTTGTCTTCCGGGGCTGATTGATACGCATACGCATGTGTTACTTCAGGGCGACATCACGGCAGCGGACTACGATGTGCAACTGCTGAAGCAATCGAGGGAGTATCGGACGATTCTGGCTACGGTGAATGCGCGGCGGGCTCTGGAATATGGGTTCACGACGATTCGCGATGTCGAGACTGAGGGCGCGGGATATGCCGATGTTGATTTGAAGAAGGCTATCAACAATGGCGTGATTCCGGGGCCTCGCATGCAGGTGGCGACGCGGGCGCTGGATGTGACGGGGGCTTATCCTCTGCTGGGATATGCGCCGGATGTGCCGGTGCCGCATGGCGTCCAGGTAGTGGATGGGCCAGAAGAAGGGCGGAAGGCAGTTCGCGAGCAGATCATGTATGGGGCGGACTGGATCAAGGTTTACAGCGATCGGAGTTATCGGGTACGCGAGGATGGCGTGCTGGATGATATTCCGACCTTCACTCTGGATGAGTTGCGGGCGATTGTGGATGAGGCTCATCGCGAGCGGCACAAAGTGGCTTCTCATGCCATGGCTCTGAATGGCGTGCACAACTCGGTGGAAGCGGGGGTGGATACGATCGAGCATGGGAATTACATTGCGGATGCTGATTTGAAGACGATGGCGGCACGGGGAACTTATTACGTTCCGACTATTTTTGTGGGTGAGTATGTGGCGCAGGGGCGGGCAGCGGAAGGAGCTCCGGTGTGGGTGCAGATGCTGAAGATTCATGAAGACACTTTTCGGCGGGCGATGAGGGCGGGAGTGAAGATTGCTTTTGGTACGGATGCGGGCGGGTTTGATTGGAAAGTGAATCCGGCAAAGGAATTTTCTTCCATGGTGAAGTTTGGGATGAGCCCGGGGCAGGCGATTCGTTCGGCTACCGTGACGGCTTCGGAGTTGCTGGGGATGCAGGACAAGATTGGGACGATTGAAGTGGGGAAGTGGGCGGATATTGTGGCGGTTCCGGGGGATCCTTTGGCGGATGTAGGAGTCCTGGAAAAAGTGGATTTTGTGATGAAGGGTGGGGTGGTCTACAGGAAGCCTTGAAGGTTGAGATCCAAGATGCACGTATGGAAGCAAAGATTTTAAGCGCAAAGATCGCGAAGGCAGGCGCGCTAAGGACGGCGACAGGGCTGCTTTTGGGTATTTCATTGGTTGCGACGGGTGGGGCTGGACAAGATTCAAGGGACACCAAGCAGGGTTCGACCACGAACAGTTCGCATGCCCAAGTCGTCGTGCTCGGAACTGGCACGCCCATTGCCGATGCGGAGCGGTCGGGACCGGCAGTGGCTGTCGTGGTGGGCGATGCGGCCTATCTGGTGGATTGCGGGCCGGGAGTGGTGCGGCGGGCGGCGGCGGCGGAAAAGGCGGGGATCAAGGCTCTTGCAGTCAAGAATCTCAAGCTGGTTTTCATCACTCACTTGCATTCCGATCATACCGTTGGCTATCCCGATCTCATTTTCACTCCGTGGGTGTTGAAGCGTTCAGAGCCCCTGACGGCTTACGGGCCGCGCGGGCTGCGGAAGATGACCGAGCACATCGAGAAAGCATGGGGGAAGGATGTGTATGTTCGCACGCATGGGCTGGAGGAAGCGAATCGCACGGGGTACAAAGTGGTGGTCTTTTCTGGTGAAGCATGGGATTTGGGACCAGGCATTCGGGTACCGCTTCGATACGGCGGACCGGCGAATTGTGATTTCTGGGGACACGGCCCCTGCCGCGAGTGTGGTGCAGGCTTGCGATGGCTGCGATGTGCTGTTGCACGAGATCTACGATCCGAAGCGGGAGGAATTGCATGACCCGCACTGGCAGGAGTACTTCAAGACATTTCACACTTCTCCGCAGGAGCTTGGCGAGATTGCCCGGAGGGCGCATCCCAAGCTGCTGGTGCTTTATCACCAGGTGCTGGGAGAGTTGCCGGAATCGGATTTGGTGGAGCAGATGCGGCAGGCTTATTCGGGGAAGTTTGTTTCGGCGAAGGACTTGGGGATTTATTGATGCGGATAGATTGGAGACGGGGCAAGCGCCTCTCTTACAGAGAGGGAAGGAAATGACTGGAACTCATCTTATAAATACGCCATTTCGAGCGTTATTGGTGTAATAGGGATATTACAACACTGACCCGGACTTCCCGCCCGGGCGTCTGGCATATAATCCGGCATTGCAAAGTTATGGATTATTTCAAGGGCATCCTTAGCGCAATAGCCGCGATATTCCTCGCAGAGTGCGTGCCGGGTTCTTGGTCCGTTTTTAAGGGCATCAGCGCACGAAAGGCCACCGGGCTGGGCGCGGTCGCTGGTGGACTCGTCGAAAGTATCTTTTCGCCTATGTTTTGGATTCTCGCGGTTCTATTCTTCACGTTGTTCTTTGCGGCCAGCCGACTCGCAAATAAACCCCTAAGGGTATTCTTATTCTGGATTCCTACGATGTTGATCTCTT
>QIAS01000169.1:3567-4004 GCA_003225615.1 Acidobacteriota bacterium
TTAACACTCAAAACTCCCTCGATGGGGTCGATGAGTGCTATGGCGATTTTTCAACAACTCCCCCCAGGGCAGTAGAATAATCGCGTGCACGCATCGCGGACGCTTGGATTTGCCGCTTCGGGAGCTTGCATAGTCATCGGTTGTTTGGTCCTTTCGGTGGCCCAAGTTGCTCCCCCTCGTTTGGATTCAACTCATTCCCTGATTGTTCCCGGAGAAAGAGTGGGGGCATTGAATTTGGGTGACACACGGGATAGGGCTCTCAAACTGTTTCCGTTTAAGCCCAATGTGGATCAGGAGTTCTCACAGGAATCTGATTGCGGCACAGAGCTGCTTTGGGTGGACACAAAAAATCCCAATGTCGGCAATATGTTCATCCGCATGAGGAACAACATTGTCTTTCAAATCGACTCGGCTACTACCCGCTATCGGACAGCGGA
>QIAS01000170.1 GCA_003225615.1 Acidobacteriota bacterium
CTCGACGCCTTCAGCCAGCGAGAAATATTCGGCCCGCTCGGAATGAGCCATACCTGTTTCAATCCGCCGGCCTCATGGCGCGCTTCCATACCGCCGACGGCAGATGACCGCACATTCAGAAACCGCATCATTCAAGGCGAAGTGCAGGATGAGAACGCCAGCGTGCTGGGCGGAGTTGCCGGTCACGCCGGGGTCTTCGCCACGGCTCAGGATATCGCGACCTTCGCGCATGTCATGCTCAGCGGCGGCGCCCCCATCCTGCGTCCGGCAACAATTTCTCTTTTCACGAACCGTCAGTCCAATCCTCCAGGTACGTCACGCGCCCTCGGTTGGGATCCTCCTTCCTCTCCCTCCCAATCCGGCAGGCATTTCTCCTCCCCATCGTTTGGCCACCTCGGCTATACCGGCACTTCTCTCTGGGTTGACCCCGAACGTCAGCTTTCCGTTACGCTGCTCACGAATCGCACTTGGCCGGATTGCACCAACAAAGCGATCAAGGAAGTCCGCCCTGAATTTCACGATGCGGTGATTGAAGCGCTGGAGAAATCACGGTGAGCCGCAAGAAGAGTGAGCCCGGCCTGAGGCGCCTGACGACCGAAAAGGCGAACGTCGGCGCAATTGATCTGGACTTGAAGCCTGCGCTCGGAATCGCCCGCACCATCAGTGCAGAGGACGCGAAGGTGGCGGCAGCGGTGAAACGTGCCCTCCCCAAGATCGCCCGCGCCATTGATTTAATTGCCGACGCTTTTCGGGAAGGTGGGCGCCTCATCTACGTGGGAGCCGGCACCAGCGGGCGCATCGCCGCGCTGGACGCCGTCGAATGTCCTCCAACATTTAATATCGACCCCCGAGCCGTGCAGTTCGTGATGTCGGGCGGCCTGAAGGCACTCGGCGTGGCTCTCGAATCCAACGAAGACTCTCGCCAACTCGGGCAACGCGCAATAGCCAAGAAAAAACCGCGTCCCAGTGATGTTGTGGTCGGAATCTCGGCAAGCGGACGTACTCCATTCACGGTCGCAGCCCTGACCTATGCGCGCCGCCATGGAGCACATACCATTGCCGTCACTTGCAATCGTAATTCGCCACTCGAAAAGGCTGCAGATCTCGCAATCGTCGCCAAGGTTGGCCCGGAGGTGATTGCCGGCTCCACCCGCATGAAGGCCGGGACTGCACAAAAAATGGTGCTTAATATGCTTTCCACCGGCGTCATGATTCGTCTCGGTCATGTTTATGGCAACCTAATGGCGAGCCTTCGGCTCAAGAACACCAAGCTGCTGGAGCGCGGTATAGGAATCCTGCAGCGCACTAAAGGTGTCGATCGAAACCGCGCGCAGCGTACGCTGAAAGCAGCCGCGAACCATGTTCCGACCGCGCTGATCATGCTGGAAGCAGGTGTGAGCCCCGCCCAAGCCGAGCACGCCCTTCGCGCCACCAGGGGACATGTCCGAAAGGCCATTGCCTTCGCCTCTCGAAGCAAGTAATAAACTAAACTTACCCTTTAGATTTCCGACCTGCCCGGTTTCACCTTTCCCGGCTAGAATAGGCGAACCGCCACGGATCGGAAGGTCGCTTGGGACATATTTAAGGAATTATCTCGATATGGATAAGTTAGTGATTCGTGGCGGCAACCCGCTGCTTGGAACCATTCGTGTCAGCGGAGCTAAAAACGCGGCCCTGCCCGCTATGGCCGCTGCCCTGCTCACAGAAGAGCCCATTATCCTGGAAAACGTTCCGCAGGTGCGCGACATTGAGACCACTCGTAAGCTGCTGGCGGAAATGGGCGCGGACGTAGAACTTGGTTACGGACGGGCTCAGCATCGCACCACAATCTGCTGCCGCACGCTGGTTTCTCCGGAAGCTTCCTACGAGCTGGTGAAGACGATGCGGGCTTCTACGCTGGTGCTTGGGCCGCTGGTGGCGCGTTGCGGACGAGCTCGCGTGTCTCTGCCCGGCGGTTGCGCCATTGGCGCGCGGCCTATCGACCTGCACATCAAGGGATTGGAACGACTGGGCGCCTCTATTAACCAGGAACACGGCTACGTCGAGGCAAAGGCCGAACGCCTGCGAGGTGCCGAGATCGTCTTCGATAAGATCACCGTCACTGGCACGGAGGATGTGCTCATGGCGGCCACTCTCGCCGAGGGCGATACCGTGATGCACAACTGCGCCCGCGAGCCCGAGGTGGCCGACCTCGCTGACCTGCTCAATAAGATGGGAGCCCACATCGAAGGCGCGGGAACTTCCACCATCCATATAAAAGGCGTCGACAAACTGCACGGCGCCAAACATCGCATCATTCCTGATCGAATTGAAGCCGGCACCTTCATCGTGGCCGGAGCGCTTACGGGCGGCGATCTCAACGTTGCGGGCTGCGAGCCCCGCCACCTAGGCGCACTTTTGCAGAAGCTCCTCGAAGTCGGCGTGAGAACGGCGCATACCACTGATGCGGTGCGTGTGATGGGTGATGGTCCGCTGAAGGCCGCCGACATGGTGACCGAAGAATATCCCGGCTTCCCTACCGACATGCAGGCGCAGTACATGGCCCTGGCAACGCAAGCCGAAGGCACTTCCATCATCACCGAAAATATTTTTGAAAACCGCTTCATGCACGCGCAGGAAATGGTACGCATGGGAGCGAACATACGCATTGAAGGAAGCCGCGCCATAGTCCGGGGCCGAACTCCGCTAAGCGCCGCGGCAGTGCTGGCATCGGATCTGCGCGCTTCTGCCTCCCTGGTGCTCGCCGCGCTGGTCGCCGAGGGCGAGTCGATCATCGATCGCGTTTATCACATAGACCGTGGCTACGAGCACATCGAAGAAAAGCTGAAGGGCGTGGGCGCGCAAATCCGGCGTATAGGTGAAATGCTGCCCAAACGATCCGTGGCGCCCATGGTGAGAGCGTAGGAACGAACCATGTCGCGACGGCCGCCTCGGCCGTTCCAGCGGAGCAACCTTCGCACCTCTGCCCGCGAATAAAATAAAAAA
>QIAS01000190.1:0-544 GCA_003225615.1 Acidobacteriota bacterium
CCGAGACCAAGCGAAATACCGGCATCAGGTGTCCGCATGCGAGATCCGGACGACGAGGACTGGGCTACCACGTTGTTCATGCACCGTCCTTCGTGACTGCACCTGCGCGATGTGCAAGGCAATGCCGGTAGCGGGCGACTGCGGCAAACTCCGGTCGTCTGCCCAGCTTGCATTCTAGCTCCAGAATCCGCTTGTACTCATCACTTCGGGAGGCCTTCGGCGGCAAGTAATCCGACAGAACCCGTACGCCACGCTCCGTGGTTACCACGAGCGACGATTCGAGCAGCATGGCTTGCAGGCTCTCCGCGGTAAATAGCCGCACCCTTCCTCCGTACAGGGACTCATTTCCCCATTCAGCGGTGAGATTGTGTTCGCTCGCCGCCAAGTCGCCATCTTGTATTGCGGCCTTTAAAACCTCACCTGCCTGGTTACGCGCCACTACCGAGATTATGCTGGACGGGTCTCGCGAGGCGCGGGCTGCGCTGCGCAAAACAGCACACGGATCGTCAACATATTCCAGGATGTTGTGGCAAAGAATTACATC
>QIAS01000190.1:615-15869 GCA_003225615.1 Acidobacteriota bacterium
CCAGCATTGGTAAAGACCCGTCCAGCAACGTGACGTGAAGACCAAGTTGCGCCAGACGCACTGCGATGGCGCCGGTACCGCACCCAAGATCTAGAGTGTTCAAAGGCTGTCTGGCCTGCGGCAGAAACTCCTGCAAGTTGGCAAAGGCGAGATCGAGGCGCAGTCGGCCTTCGGGCGTCTCGAGGTAGGCGGCGTACTTCGCTGCGCCGGTCCGGAACCGTTCGAAGTCGTCCTTGGCGGTCATTTCCTTCATGCGCCACTGAGGCAAAGTCGCCCCGTTCGAGTCGCAGTGAGTACCCGAGCGTATACCGAAAAGATTAGGAACGACAAGTCGGCTTCAGGGAAGTGACCCCGACTGACATTCCAATAGTCGAAAATCGCGGCTTAGGTCCGCATTCAGGGTGCCAGTTGTGTGCCGAATTTACCCGATCCGAAAACTCGGACAAAAGACAAACGGAGAAGCCTTAAAAGGCTGGCACTTCGCAGCACCTGTTCCAATAAATCAGGATTCTTTATTCGTTTCTGTAGTTCCGACGCCGGCCAACTATTACGCAGGAAAGCTGAGATCAATCCGCGCCTCAATCGTTCGCACTTGTCCCAGTTCGAGATCCAAGACAACTCTGGCACAAATGGTTCCACAACAATCCACGCACTGTCGCTTAACCGTTGGTCCCAAGCCGCTTGATGGACATATTCGAATGATTCGGCGACCAATTCGAGGGGAGCAGGCGGCGCATCGTTGAGTGCCAAAGCGAGCAAGAACACGGAAACATATGTCCGATCACTGTCCGTTCCGTGCGTCCGCAAATGTCGCGAAGTGCGAAGCCGCACTGAAGTGTCACGCTGTGATATTTTTGATGAAAACGGCGCAACAACACGTGCGATTGCGATGAGGACGGGAAAAGACCTCTCTGGCCCCTCTTCAAACCACTCCATTACTGAGGATAAATGACTCCGTAACGATTCCCTACAGGTGTCGGACATTGCACCGTTGTGAGTTTCACTCCAGCCAAGTATCGCGAATACAGATTCTCTCCCCCAAAGATCCGAGTTTGCCGGCATTGCGGCATAAAAACCGCAACGAAAGGAAAATCTCAAGATCGTAAAGCGCGCAGACTGCCAGGTCCCACCCTGTCCGAGTGAGCGATGGAAATCAAAACTTTCCTCAGGCTCCCCACTGACTGTTTTGGGACTGGCAGAGAACACCAACTCAATCTTCTGCGAAGGCCCTCGCGGGCCCGAGGCAGCAAATGGATGTCCAGTTCTGCGAACGCAGGGACCACAGCCGAGAGGCACCAGATGCGAGCTGAAGATCTTGACCGGGAAATGCGCGCTCTCTCGAGCGCGCCTGGCCACGTGTGTTTTTCCTTGACAGAAGACTTACATGGATGGATGTCGGTCGGCCGTCGTTACCGGCAGTGGCAACTTCCCAGATGCCGACTTTTGGCCCGCGTGGCTGAAAGTTTGTCCGAAGCATAACTTCCGGTTAGCCCGTCATCCGATAGCAATCGCGCGAACTTGCTGTCCTGAGTCACTAGGCAGCAGATGAGCCCCTAGTTTTTCACCATGTAGTTCATCACAAACCGAGTAGCCGATCGTATGGCAATTAATACGTGATCGGTGCGAGTGCTTCGCCAGCGCTCGAATCGAGCGGCAAAAACGATGTTTTCACAAGCGGCACATAACGTAATGGACGGAACTTCTGTCAGTTGCTTATCAGCCCACTTGGACTGCAAGCATCGAAACCGAACCGCCATCGACACCCTCAACAGGAAATGTGAGCGAATCAGATTGTATGCGAGAGCCGGCCACGTAAAGCAGCGGCAAATAATGGTCCGGTGTGGGCACTGCTAGTTCTGCTTCGCTTCCGAGTTGATGCTCGTAATTGAGCAGGGGCTTGTACTCTCCGGCCAGGAGCAGCTCGCGGATTCTCGTTTCAAACGATACCGCCCAATCGTACGGCTCAGGTGCGTGCCTGCCCCATGCATAGGCATGTAGGTTATGCACGACGTTGCCGCTGCCGAAGATCAGAATGCCTTCTTCTCGAAGGAGCGCCAAACGCTTGCCGATCTCGTAGTGGAACGAAGGTGGTTGCGTTTCATCAATGCTGAGTTGAACTACTGGAATATCAGCTTGTGGATAGACGTGGCACAAAACTGACCAAGTACCGTGATCGAGACCCCAGCGGTCGTCGCGACGCACTGGCACAGGTGTGAGCAGTTTCTGGATGCGCATAGCGAGGTCAGGGTCGCCGGGCGCGGGATATTGCACCTGATACAGCTCGCGGGGAAAGCCGCCGAAGTCGTGGATCGTCCTCGGTGCGGTGCTCACGGTGACGGCTGCGTCTTCGATATACCAGTGTGCCGACACTGAAAGTATCGCCTTCGGCTTCGGCAAACTCGCGCCGATGGCTGCCCACCGCTGTGTATAAGGATTCACCAGCAGCGCATTCATCGGATTTCCGTGCCCAATGAACAAAGCTGGCATCCGGTCGGCCATTGTTCGTTGGCTCGTCGTTACGCCGCCTTTTGCTCTTGGCCCGGCATTACGCCGATTTGTCTCAGCATGCCCATGAGATCGTAAAAAAGATTTTCTTCCACGATCTGGCCCTGTTCGTTCCATCGTGCGACGGTACAGAAATCAATGTGAAAGCTTTTATTCGTGGGCTGAATGATGGTTCCGTCGGGCATAGTCATTGCGCCCTTCATGGTTCCCGTAAAATCGGCGACGGTGCACGTCCATTCACCCTGTGCCAGCATGATCTTGTAGGGATTATTGATGAGATGCTGGTCAGGGAACATCTTGAAGAATGCAATCGCTTCCTGTTCGTGCGCGTCCACGCCGTGGGTGGGCGGCTGGTTGGGCCAGCGCACGATGCAATCCTTCTGGTGATATCTCCGAAACGTTTGCAAGTCCTGCCCGTTCCACGAATCATCCAGCTTCTTCATGTTTTGCAGGTTTGTTGCAGCATCCATGATGCGCCTCCTTGCTTTGTCGTTTAACCGCCTGCAAGTCTTTCAGGCGACGTCTTTGTCGTTGTTTAGGTACTCTGCCGGTACATCATCTTCGGGTACTTCGCGAGTCTTAACTTCAGAAACATCGGGCGGCTTGGCGTCTTCGACGCCCCCAACCCCCTCCGCTTCAAACGCATTTCCTTCTTCCACTAATTCCTCGACGCTTTCAGAATCCGCATCAGCAACGTCGGAAAGCTGCTGAAGATCCCCAGATTGACCCGCGGATGCTGGTCCGAGTTCATCCTTCTTCTTATATTGTTTTCTCTCGAGCATGAATACACTCTCCGCAATTGATATTTGCTGTCTGGAGCAGACCAACGAAACATAGCGTTGGTTCTCTAGGCTACTTTGAGGATCACCTTACCGCGTGTTTTGCCGCTCTCGCTGAGTTCCTGCGCTTGCTTTGCTTGGTTGAGATTCATGGTTTCGCTGACCCGAGGTTTAACTGCGCCCTTTTCGACAAGACTTGCGAGTTCTACCAGGTCTCTGGCGTTTCGTCTCATAATTACTTGGACAGCACGAATTCCAGCATGTTGCGCCGCCGCTTCATCGATCGGCTGAACCGTGGTGGCAAGCACTCCGCCCCTCTTGATCACACCATAGGAACGTGCGAGTGTGTCTCCGCCTACAAGATCGACGACGGCGTCCACTCCAATCGCCTTATCTTCGAAACGCTCGCGTTGATAATCGACAATTTCATCTACTCCCAAGGATTTGAGGTATTCAATGTCGCCACTGGCGGCAGTGCCGATCACGCGAGCACCCAAATTGTTCGCGATCTGCGAAGCATACGAGCCTACGCCGCCGGCAGCGCCGTGGATGAGAATTGTCATCCCTGATTTCGCAGCCACTACATCACGAATAATCTGTAGTGCGGTCGAACCGGCCGTAGGCAGCGCCGCTGCTATGGTGAAATCCAGGGTGTCGGGAATGGCGGCCACAGTCGATGCTGGAGCAGCAGCGTATTCGGCATAGGTACCCTGTGCGAACCCAAAGACCCTGTCACCAGAAGCAAATTCAGTGACATTCTTCCCAACCTCGACGACTTCGCCTGCGAAATCCTGTCCCATTGTGATGGGGAAATTGGCCGGTCGTACCTGCTTCATGTAGCCTTGCCTGATCTTCCAATCAATGGGGTTTACGCCTGCGTCTCGAATTCTGACGAGAAGTTGATCATCTGTTATCGACAAACGCGGAACTTCTTCCAGCTTCAGCGTGCTGGCATCACCATATTGGTGGATGCGAATTGCTTTCATTGTGACCTCCAGAAGAAAACATCGTAAGCAGAAGTGGGTCGCTGGTTTATCGAGGACGAAAACGTTCACGCGTGACAGCTGGTGATCTCTCACGCGCGCCAATTCTGCAAATATACATCCGACGCGCTCCTGTTTGTCCAGAATTACGTAGTCTGGACTTGGAAAATCGAACATAGTCCTGTGCCAGTCTTGCAGAAGGCGTTGAGATATCTGCCGGTGGTACCATCAGGCGTTCAGAAAGGGTGGCTACCCTTGCTGATCACTAGACATCGAAAACCTTTCACCCCTTTTCCAACCGAGGTCTCGAATGGGCAGCAACTTCGTTCACGCACGGTTCTGTTTTTCCGTCGTTGCGGTCGTGGTTGTTCTTGCCTCCCTACCACTTCAGGTTCAAGCCCAAGCAGTGTCACTCGATCCCGCAAAGCTGCCTCGCGTCGGCACCGTGGATGAGCGATTTGCCTCATACAACATCGAAATGGCGGAGGTGACCGGCGGGAACTTCTGGAAACCATACCACGGCCAAAACTCGGCTGCAGAGGGGAGAAAGCCTGCCGAATCAGCGTCAATCCCAGCGGGCATGGACCCAAACCTTTATCAATATCGCCCACCCATCAATCTAACGAACCCTCGTCTGCGGAAGCTCGCGGCCGCACTTGGACCTGCTTATGTGCGAGTGAGCGGCACGTGGGCGAATTCGGTTTATTTCGCGAGTTCAGAGAATCCGCCGGAGAAAGCTCCTGCAGGCTACAGTGGCGTGCTGACGCGAAAGGAATGGAAGGGAGTCATCGATTTTGTGCACGCGGTCGATGGCAAGCTCGTAACTTCTTTCGCTACCAGCACCGGTACGCACAACGCGCAAGGCGTGTGGACACCACAAGAGGCCAGCGCATGGATCGAGTACACAAAGTCCATCGGAGGGCAGATCGCAGCCGCCGAGTTCATGAATGAGCCGACCTACGCTGCCATGGGCGGAGCGCCGAAGGATTACAACGCCGCTGATTACGCTCGCGATATTGCGGTATTCAAGCCTTGGTTGAAAGAGAATTCCCCCGGCACAGTGTTTCTCGGTCCTGGGCCTGTGGGTGAAGGACCGTTCGCGATCGCCATGGCTGGAATGCTGCATACAGAAGACCTGCTTAAAGCGACCGGGCCCGTATTCGATGTTTTTTCTTACCACTTGTATGCCGCTGCATCCCAACGATGCGCAAGCATGGGTGATAAGGGCCAGACGACAGCGACCGCCGCGCTGTCCGAGGATTGGCTTTCCCGCCCCGAGAAGATTGACGAATACTATGCTACCCTCCGCGATCGCTTTGAACCTGGTAAGCCTCTGTGGATCACCGAAACAGCCGACGCAGCCTGTGGGGGAAATCCCTGGGCTTCAACGTTCATTGATTCGTTTCGATATTCAATCGAGCATGCCAGCTTGGCGCGTCGCGGCGTGAAAGTCATCATGCACAACACGCTGGCAGCGAGTGACTACGGACTGCTCGACCAGAACACTTTTGAGCCCAGACCGAATTACTGGGTGACCTTATTGTGGCGCCGGCTTATGGGGACAACTGTGCTCGACTCGCAAATCTCCGTTCCAGCCAACACCTCCGTGTACTCTCAATGTCTCAAAGGTGAGAGCGGGGGCGTAACGCTCCTGATCATCAACGCTGACCGGCAGCACAGCTTCAATCTGGATTTACCGGCAGCCAGCCAGCGCTATACATTGACTGCTGAAAAACTCGAAGACACAACCGTTGAGCTGAATGGAAAACCACTACGGCTCACGAGCAGTGGAGATCTGCCGCAATTCGGGGGCGAGCCTGTCAAAGCCGGGCGCATAAGCTTCGCGCCTACTAGCATTACCTATCTAACTATTCGAAACGCTGGCAACGCGAATTGTCAGTAGCTATCCCGAGAGGTATTGAAATATGGCGGAAACGGCACATGAAGCGCAGACGATTCTTGCCAATCTGCAAGCGTTGATTCCCGATCTTGAATCCGTTTACAAAGACATTCATTCCCACCCCGAACTGTCGATGCAGGAGAACCGGACGTCCAAAATCGCCGCGGAGCGACTCCAGTCGGCGGGTTATGAGGTAACACCTGGCGTTGGAAAAACCGGAGTAGTCGGGGTACTCCGCAATGGTGAAGGCCCGGTTATCATGCTTCGGGCCGATATGGACGCTCTGCCGGTCCACGAGGCAACCGGCTTGCCGTATGCAAGCAAAGTAACAGCCAATGAAAACGGAAAATCTGTACCGGTGATGCATGCCTGCGGCCATGACATGCACGTAACGTGGCTGATTGGAGCAGCCACATTGATGGCGAAAAGTCGCAACGCATGGCGAGGTACGCTGATGCCCGTTTTTCAACCAGCGGAGGAAACCGGCGCCGGCGCGCAAGCAATGATTGACGATGGCTTGTTCAAGCGCTTTCCAAAACCGAACGCGATACTCGGACAGCACGTGATGGTCGGATCCTCAGGCATAATTAGCACGCGCCCGGGCGTGATCACCTCTGCAGGAGACAGCCTGCAGATTCGAATGTTTGGCCGGGGTGCTCACGGCTCCATGCCCCAATCGAGTATCGATCCGGTTGTTATGGCTGCTGCAACTGTGCTTCGCCTGCAGACCATTGTGTCGCGTGAACTCGCTCCAACCGATGCAGCGGTAGTAACCGTCGGATCACTTCAGGCCGGCACGAAAGAGAACGTTATTCCCGACGAGGCAGTTATCAAGCTGAACGTGCGTACTTTCGATGAAGATGTTCGAAAGCACGTGCTGGATGCCATCGAACGCATCGTCAACGCGGAAGCAGAAGCGTCGAGGGCTCCTAAGAAACCGGAGATCACTTTGCTCGACCATTACGCCTTTGTGAAGAATGATGCAGAGGCGACAAAGCGTGCAGTCGCTGCCTTTCGCAGCTTCTTCCCATCGGACCGCGTGAAAGACACTCAACCAACGACGGCGAGCGAAGATTTCGGCTCCTTTGGAACTGAGTGGCAGGTCCCCTCTGTCTTCTGGTTTGTCGGCGGCACGGATCCCGAGACATATGCCAAGGCTAAGAAGTCTGGCACAGTTGCCGATCTCCCGACCAACCACAACCCGCGCTTCGCACCAGTTATTCACCCGACTTTGGAGACAGGCGTCGAGGCACTGGTCGTAGCCTCTCAAGACTGGTTGGCGACATGAACCAGATCGGAATTGACAGTCATCATGTAGTGAGTACTTTTCTGGTCGTCTTCGATCTAACCGGGACATTCATCTTCGCTTTGAGTGGTGCAATCGCCGCAGTCAAGCACAGACTGGATGCATTTGGAATTCTGGTTCTATGCTTCGTCACGGGCAACGCGGGTGGGATTACGCGCGACATCATGATTGGAGCTCTTCCACCCGCGGCGATCGACGAATGGCGTTATGTAGCGGTCTCTATTTTGGCCGGAGTGATTGTGTTTTTTGGCTACCCGGTCATCAATCGGCTCAGCAGTCCTGTAATGCTGTTCGACGCTGCCGGATTGGGCTTATTTTGTGTTGCTGGCGCGGACAAGGCGCTCGCCTTTCACGCAGGGCCAGTTGCCGCAACCCTTCTCGGCATGACGACAGGCATCGGGGGCGGGATGGTTCGCGATGTGCTCGTGATGGAAATTCCTACTGTGCTGCGCACCGAACTCTACGCGGTGGCTGCGCTGGTTGGCGCAGCCTTCACGGTTGCTGGACAGAGGTTAGGAATGCCATTGCATGTGGCAGCGCCTCTCGGAGCGGCGCTCTGCATCGCACTTCGGCTCCTGGCGCTCCGCTACGGCTGGCACTTGCCTGTTGCGCACGTAAAGGAACCATCAACTTCTCCAGACAAAGATCAGGTTGGGCGCGCAGGAACTCGAAGGTGAGGCTCTCGAAGGGGTTAATCAAGGAGATCAGTAATGAGGGTCGTGAGTTCGCCTGCCGCTCTGATACCGCAACCCGAACGGGACAAAAAAAGGGTCATGCCAAATTGGATTCGCTGCTATGGTTTTGTGGTATCCGCGTACAGAAGATGCCGTACCTTCGGCTCCCCGGTGACGTAACTATGGACCCTTTGCTCCAGCTCACGATCCGCTTTTGTCTGACGTGAGTGTTGACGTAGATGTTCTGCCCACGAATGGACCAGGAATATCTCTACAAACCGATTCGCCACCTCGATATCGCGATAGATCCCCCACTGATAAGCGCCATCACGACGCCGAACGCGGGCGTAGTGACGCATCGCCTTCACGAACTTTGATTCCAGCTCTGCCACGACAGAGTATTCGATCGTGACCAATACCGGGCCACCAAGAAGTTCATCGCTGACCTCTTTGACGATGATCGGCATCCGCCAGTGATTCCAAGGAGTGAGATCAGCCGTAGAATCCGGAAGTCTGGTGAAAAGCGCAAGTATCACGCTCGCAAGAGTTCCGAACCCGGAGTAGATGAGAGCGATCGCGATGCCCCGTCGCTGAGCTACCCCGCCCCAGACCGCACTTCCCAACGCGAAACTTCCCATATAAACAAGCGTGAAAATCGCCAACACTCGCGCTCGCACCCAATCCGGAGCGAGGTTCTGCACCAAGGCATTAACAAGGGAGATGAACAGGACCCATGCCGCCCCGCTCGCCAGGATGACTGGAGCAAGCGTAGACAAACTATGCAAACGGGTCATCGTGACGATAACAACACCCAGCACGACAACGCCTGCCGAGACAATCATCTCAGTCGAAAAGCGTGCTCGTAGCGCTTGCATGATTAAGGCACCGCCGATCGCACCTGCCCCAAAGCACCCCAATAAGAGCCCATACCCAATGGCCCTCTTGTCCACGTCTCTAGCCAGCGATGGTAGTAGTGCAAACAGCGAACTGGAAAAGAACAAAACGACACCAGTGCGAAGCAACAAAGTGAGAATCGCGGGGGAGTTGCGGACGTAGCGAATCGCGGCGACGGTGGCTCCGCTCAAAGTCTCTGGAGGGGCTATCTGCTTACGAGTGGGTCTTTTCCATCTCGCAACCACCAGAATGACCCCGAAAAACGATACGAAGTTCAGGACAAAGGTCGTTGCGACACCTGCCGCTGCGATCACCGCGCCTGCCAGTGCGGGCCCCACGGCTCGGGCGAGATTGAATTCGATCCCGTTCAGGGCTGATGCCGCGGCAAGGTCGTCCTTTGATACCACTTCGGGCAGGATGGCGCGCCAGGTTGGGGTTTCAAACGCATCTCCAGCGGATAGGGCAAACGTCAGCGTTAGCAACAACCAGGGCGTCATAAACCCGCTAATGGTAAGCACTGCCAGAATCAGTCCTACGGCCATCATCCAGGCCTCGGTATACAGGACCAATTTGCGCCGATCGAAGATATCTCCGGCAGAACCGGCGGGAAGCGCCAGCAGAAAGTAGGGCAGCGAAGCCGCAGTTTGTGTAAGCGCGACATAGCCGGGGCCTGCGCCCAGTGAAAGCATCAGCCATGCCGCACCAACGTTCTGCATGAAAGTGCCGATATCGGAGACAAAATCTGCTACCAGCAAATTGCGAAACATCGAGACGCGAAGTGGGGCCCCGAAGCCTGCCGGGTTTTCTTGCGCCAATGTTTTCTCTCTGGCAGTCGCCAATCCGATCACCCAGCCTTCAAGATATTATGAACGCCAACGTAGAATAGGGCGTTTTCATGGTCAAGCCCGTGCTTCCCGGTGGTCGCAAAAGCTTGTGCCGAGAGCCGAATGACGGCATCCCTCGGCTTCGCAATTTTGGGCTCCGGCCGATCTTCGAAACGAATGTCACGCGGTCCCGTACAGAACAGTTCCTTGCATGATCAATCTCCTTACTTCCTTGATCTCATTCACAACTTTAGATGTCAGCCTGTGCAGGGCACACCAGCACAAAGCGACAGTCTACTTGCAAAAGACGCCATGCTTGGGCTGAAAGGTAATTCAGAGAGGCTAGTTTGCGGTGGGGTGCACACGAGCACGTGTCACACAATAGAAGACAGCGACCGTTGTATCTAAAATCAGATTAGATCAGGGGGCGTGGGCAGCAACGGTGGCGATGTCTGCAATGTTGTCGCCTTTCCTGAGAGATGGGACCGCGTTGATGTGCAAGATGACACCGGAGACGGGAGCGCGGGCTTCGACTACAACTTTGCCGAAATAGTCCGTCACAAAGCCGATTTTCATGCCCTCCTGAACATAAGTACCCCGCTTCACAAGCGGGTACCAAATACCTGGGCCGTCGGACAAGACATCCACCACCCTGTCGAGCCAGACAGGATTGTCAATGGGCCGAGGGTTTCCTGAAAGCATCTTGAGAGCGCGCATCGTGCTGAGCGTTCCGTCGACGAGAAGAGCGACATCATCGGCTTCGACGACGCCGGCATAGCCAGCTTCGACGACGATAGAAGGTTTGCCGCGAACAGTAGAGGTGTTGTCGAGGTAGCGAGTGGCGGCAAGATCCGTGGGGCGGTCGCGCCAGACAATGATGTGGTCGAGTCCAAAGGCGAGGACCATTTCTTTTGATACTAGGTCTTGGGTCGGTTTGCCAGTGGGTGCCCAGTACGCGTAAGGCCGAAGGCTCTCGTCGAGATCGCCGCCGTGGTAGTCGATAAGGTAATCACATCGATCAACGACTTGCTTGGTGATGAGAAACGACGCCCGTTCCGTTTGTGTCCCGTCAGCTTTCCCAGGATAGAAGCGGTTCATGCTCTTGTTATCGACGGGGTTCACATGGGGAACCTTTTGTTCGAAGGATTGAATGTTGACGAGGGGGACGAGGATCACGGTTCCAGCGATTTGAGACGGATCAAGTAGGTTGATAACTTTTTCAAGCGCGATGATGGAGGTGTATTCAGTACCATGTGCGCCAGAGACAAGAGCCAGGACAGGGCCGCGCTTTTCGCCGTTGACAAGGATGACGGGAATATTCGTGCCAGCGTCGACGCCGGCAGGGACTTCTAAATAGCCGGTGGATTTTTGACCCGGTGCGGCAGAAGCAGTGCCGACGGAAAAAGACGAAGCCTGAGCCTGGACGAACAGTGGCAATAACGGAAAGATCCCAAAAGAAACAAAGGTGCGAGCGAAAGACCTAAGCATAGAGTCCTCCCTGCTATGCACACTACGGGTTCTTACAAGAACAGCCGATCCTGAGTCTCGACAAATTGCACAGGTCGCGAGCAGTCTGCGTCATCGTTCGTCACGTGATTGAGTCGGCTGCTCACGGGATAGCACCGCATCAGCCTAGCGTCATGGGGCTTTAATAGTTCTGAAATCGCTGCGATGTTCTGCATCCCCGGATCGAGCCACAAATCGTAGCTGACGGGATCGAGAATCACTGGCATTCGGTCGTGAACGGCAGTTGTAACGGCGTTCGGAGTTGTTGTAAGGATCGAACACGTCTTAATCCACTGCCCGTCAGGGTTCTTCCAGCCGTCCCAGATTCCGGCGACGGCGAACAACTCGCCGTTGTTCACCTCGAAGCAAAATGGCTGTTTGCTTCTTGCAGTTCGCTTCCATTCGTAGAAACCGTCTGCCGGAATCAAACACCGATGAAGCCGCAAAGGGTCGCGGAAAGCGGGCTTGTTGGCGACAGTTTCGGATTTCGCGTTAAGTGTGCCACTAGCGATCGAAGCATCTCGTGCCCAATTCGGAATCAAACCCCATCTCATGGTCGAGATTTGGCGGACGGGCTCTTTCGGGTGTTGCCGGATCACCGGAACGGGCTGCATCGGGGCGATATTGAAGCGAGGAGACCAATCGTCTTGCCAATCGGAGACGTCGAAATACTCCTCGATGATCTGTTTTCGATGCGAGAGTCGGTAAGGACCACACATGGGGAGAAATTATGACAGAAGCTCACTAAAATTTTCTCTATGAGAGCAGCAAACCACCACATTCAAACCGCGAGCGGAGAACTCAGTCAACGAACTCATCGATGGCATGACGATAACCCGCTTTGCGTCCACTGAGTTGAGGCTGTTCAACACCGCGGCCTTGGCGTGTTCAAGGTCGGGCAAGCGCAGGATGGATTTGGTACTGGTGCGTCTTCTTTTGGAACTTGGCTTCTGCTTCATGACCGGTGGCCTCCGTGCCACCGATCGATGATCAGAGTGGTGCCGCGACTCTAAGGTGAGAGTTGCCCGTCACACGACCGGAATTCGGACCTAGCCTCTCCGCAGGGTGAAGTACAACCGCTCGGAATGATTGGGATGCATGAGTCAACAGGCATACCACGCTCCTTTCGCCAAACTAAAACGCCGCTCAATGCCTACATGCGCCGATTGCAGTATCGGCCATCGTGTGAGTAGTTTCCCGCCCATCACTACAAGCGGCAAAAAAGATGCAGACCTACCTAGCGCACCCTCGCAAGCTTCACGTCCGCAAAGCGCTCGGTTTTGCCATTCGCGTCATTATCGATCAGCCACTTCCAACTGTCTGCGCCGCGGTCATAAACGAATGTGTTGTGAATTGAGTCAGAAGGCGAGATCGTGAACAGGAAGGGAATCGAATCTCCCGATTTCTTTCCGTGGGCGAATCCCTGGGCGGACAAGCCTCCTCCAGCAGTGGAGTCGAGCCACAGGCAAATATACTCCTGTGTTTTTGGGTCCCA
This sequence comes from Acidobacteriota bacterium, assembly GCA_003225615.1. GTDB lineage: Bacteria > Acidobacteriota > Terriglobia > Terriglobales > Acidobacteriaceae > QIAS01. The sequence continues at coordinate 13,482 of QIAS01000190.1, forward strand.
GCTAACAAAAACGATTGCTTCATACGCCGGATCACCTTTGGTGTCCTTCTCCCGCGAGATTTCGTGGAGGCGCAAGTATTCGCGCTTTAGCACCCACTCTACCTGCACTTCGTGCGTGGTCCGTTTTCCGGCAATGGTCCCTTGCAGAACCCATTGACCGGCCAAACGGTCGAGCAATTCGAGTGGGGAGTTCGTGGCAGGCTCCTGCGCAAGACACGCTCCGCCTATTAAGAAAACAAGACACAAGAAACACGTCGCCTGCAAATTGGGCAATTTCGGATAGGACACGCGAAGGACTCCTTTCCCTTCCTATTTTTCTCTCCTGGCGGTTGAAACTGTAAACGAAAACCAAAGCTTTCACACGCGACAGAATTGCCCGGCGAGTCGGTACTGGTAGGCATTTTCCGGTTATCCGACTTCATGCAGGTGCCAACGAACGATATTTTCCTAGTAGCGGACGTCTGCCCACAATGTTCTTGTCTTCTGGCGTGCGAGACTTAACCTGGAACCCTATACGTCCCCCGCATTTGTCAGCACGTAGCGAGAGGGCAAATGAGAATCGTCATGGCGTAACCTTCAGATCCGCAAAATGCGCGATCGTTCCCGGTCCGACCCAAATGGCGATTGAAGTGGCTGTCTGCCGGTAAGAGAAGATCTGGCTTTGGTCAGTGCCGCGGGATTCAAGCCGTAGCGGCTGCGGCGGTGCTGCGGCTGACGGCGCGCCGGCGAACGTATTCCGCTCGTTGTTCATCGAGCGAGCGGAGGAGCTCCACCTGAGGGTCAGACATGGATTGTCCTGTGCATTGGGAATGTCGGATGCAGAGCAGCATACAACCCTGTATTACGGGAGGTCAATTGAGGTTTGTAACCGATTTTTGAAGCGAATGCGCAGGGCTAAGTCGCGCTTACTCGGGCAGACGCCATCGATTACCATGTCCACGACTTGGCTTATTCAATAATTCTCTTGTCTCTCTCGTGAGTGCATCGGGGGGAAGACGGTTTAGCAAGAAATCCGATAACGGCCTGCCCTGGACCGTTCCGTGCCTGACGGATGGTCGGCAAGCCTTACCTTACCGGATTACGGAAGGGTTGCCCGTTAGCGGCCAGGACCCTGAGAGAACCGCCACTCCCCCGTGTCGCCGAACACGCCGTGCGTTAAGATTTCTCAGGCGAGCGGAAGGTACTCGCCAGCGCCCCTTATGACTATCGACGACATTCGGCCGCTCTACCAGTACGACCGCTGGGCCAATAACAGAGTTTTGCAAGCTGCTTCCAGGCTTAGCACTGAGGAGTTCACGCGCGATCTTGGTGGCAGCTTTCGTTCCGTGCGCGACACGCTTGTGCACATCATCGGCGGTGAGTGGATTTGGCTCAGGTATTGGAAAGAGCCGCCCACCAGCTCTGCCCTACTGACAGGCTTGCGATCGCGCCGCGACCTTTTGTTCAATCCGAACTCGTTCCCCAACGTCGCTACGGTGCAGCTAAAGTGGGCCGAAGTCGAGAACGAACAGATCGAATTCGTGAACGACCTGACAGATGAACTCCTGGAACGGCTGCTCCCGTTTCGCGCAACACACGTCAGATTGGCGCACTTGATGCAACATGTGGCGAACCATTCCACTTACCACCGAGGCCAAGTCGCACTGATGATGCGGCAGCTTGGTGCCGAGCCTGTGGCCACGGACTTCCACGTGTTTTTGGTGGAATGTTCGAGCGAAGCCGTGCCTGCGCAGTAGAGCCTCATCGCGCTGGCTGATCTGTGATCGTGCAACGTTTGTCACCCGAACGTTTCCGGTTGGATGGTCGGCAAAGCGGACAATGAACACTCGGTCAGCACGGCGGCTCTATGCCGATCTTGTCGTTGACGGCACCTTGAATCCGCTGTTTGCAGCCGAGATATCGTTCGGTTGTCTGAATCGAAACATGACCGAGCAGAAACTGGATTTGCTCCAGTTCGCCTCCGGCGGCGTAGCAAAGCCGTGCACAGGTTCTGCGGAGATCGTGGGGCGCTAACTTGTCGATCCCAGCCTTCCTGGCATACTCCCGAACCACGTGCCAGACCGCCTTTTCCGTCAGCCTCTCTCCCCCAGGTTTTTCCCATCCTGTGCACCCGACGAAACAACTTGCCCGATGTAATGTTCGCTGCCTGGATCCACTGGTCGACGACATTCTTTACCCATGCCGGCATCGGGATCGTGCGGGTGTGACCTGCCTTTCCCTTCAGATCGACAATGGCCCAGTGTTCTTCACGCTGTTGAATGTGGCCGAAATTTAGCTCAACTGCCTCATGTCGCCGTAGGCCACAGGCGAGTAAGACGGCCAGAAGTGCTCGATCACGTTTTTCCTTCAAGCGCTCGCCGCCGGGAACCTGCCACAGTCTCTGCGACT
>QIAS01000171.1 GCA_003225615.1 Acidobacteriota bacterium
CATCGGCTTTACGAATCACCGCGGCGACTACACCGTCATCTACTGCCATTGCGATAGCAACGTTCACTTCTTTGTTGATGCGAATGCCTTCGCCGGTCCAGCTACCATTGACTCGCGGATGCTTTACCAGAACCCGCGCCACCAGCGCGACCAGGAAGTCGGTGTGAGTAGGACGAACACCGCACGCGCTTTCGATTCCCGCTGCCAATTTCTCGCGTATACCAACCAGCGAACCGGCATCGATCTCGCGAACTACGAAGAAATGTGGGACTGTAGTCCAGCTCTGAGTGGTGCGCTCGGCCATGAGGCGTCCCACCGGGCCGAGTTTTTCAATGTCAGTGTGCTCGGGAGCACTCTGCGGCTTTGCCAGGGCAAGCACATCCTCAGCCAGAATTGCGCCATCCGGGCCAGTTCCACGCACTCCGCTGATGTCGATGCCATGCTCGCGCGCAAGCCTCCGCGCTTTAGGAGAGAGTTTTGGACCCGCTCCGGCCGGCTGCTCCGAAGTCTCCGTGGCAGCTGAGGCCGGGCGGGCGGGTGAGGTCACAGCCCGTCCAGTCGTTCCAGACGGCGCAACCTCAGGGGGAGGAACTTCGCCGGGACGAACAATCCACGCGATGGTCTGCCCTACGGGCACTTCCGCCCCGGCTTGCACTTTCACTCCGGCGAGAATGCCGTCGCCGGGCGCTTCGATCTCCATGACCGCCTTGTCAGTTTCCACTTCCAGCAGCGTCTCACCCTTGGCGACACTTTCGCCTTCTCTCTTCCGCCAAGCCACCAGCTTGCCGGTTTCCTGCGCCATTTCCAGTGCGGGCATGACCACGCTGATCGCCATAAAATGTCGCGGCTAATGTCTTCCATCCCGAGATCACAGTGATCGCGAACTCAATGTCATCCCGAGCGCACTGTCATCCTGAGCGGAGCAGAGTGATTCAGAGAATCGCTCTGCGGAGTCGAAAGCCCCCCAGACGCATGTTGTTAATAAACAGTCAGAAAATTTCCTACCACGAATTCGCGCAGCTAAATGGCAGCTACGACACGGCCAATCCTCAGTCTGACACTCCGACTCGCTCCGTCTTCGAGCTCGCTTCAATCATGTCCACCACGCGCTGGCTGGGCGGAGCTTCGGTTTCGCGCGTAGTCGGCAAGGGGCCGTTAACCGTAAAGTAGTGCGCGCCAGCCACCAGCAGTTCTTCGGCAGGAAAGCGAGTGATCACTTCATGCCCCGTCGGAGTGACTACAATCTCTTCCTCGATCCGCGCCGCGCTCCAGCCGTCTGTGGACGGCCAGAATGTCTCGAGCGCGAAGACCATTCCCGGCTTGATTTCGTGCGGATGATCGAAGGACACCAGCCGGCTGATCACCGGCTTTTCCCAGATAGCGAGCCCTACTCCGTGTCCATACTGCAGCGCAAAACATGCCTCTTCATTGGGGAACCCGAACTCCTGCGCCTTCGGCCACACCGCAGCAATTTCGGCAGTCGTGCGGCCCGGCCGAACGAGTTCGATGGCCGCGTCAAGATAATCACGACATTGCTTGTAGGCGTCGACCATGGCGTGGGACGCATAGCCGACCGTGAAACATCGGTAATAGCAGGTCCGGTAGCCCATGTAGGAATGCAGGATGTCGTAATAAACCGGATCCCCGGGGCGCAGCACGCGATCAGAGAACACGTGCGGATGGGGATTGCAGCGCTCGCCTGAGATAGCGTTCACTGCTTCGACATACTCCGATCCCAAATCGTACAGAACTTTACTAACCAGCCCGACCGCCTCGTTTTCGCGGAGCCCCGGCTTCATCGCCCGGTAGAGCTCGTCATAGGCCGCATCCACCATCATCGCCGACATGTTCAGAAGAGTGATTTCGTCCTGCGTCTTGATAACCCGGGCATCGGACATGAGCTGCTGGCCATCGATGACCGTGATGCCTTCTCTCTGCAGGGCAAACAGAACCGGCGGTTCGATGATGTCGATTCCCAGCGGCTCTTTATGCAGGCCGCGCAATTCAAGCTCAATGCGAATTTTTCGGGCAACATCTTCCGCGCGGCCCATCTCCGGAGACATCGCGCCGCGCAACATCGAGATGCCCGGCCGCGAGCGCTCGCCCAACCACGGGCAGTGCAGCTGATGATGCCGGGCGGCGGATCCGAAGTCCCAAAGAATTGGTTCATCATTTTGCGGCAGCAGAGTGAAGCGATTCGCCTTGTCCTGCGCCCATGTGCCGATGTGCGTGGCCGTCAGGTAGCGCACATTGTTCATGTCAAAGCAGAGGAGCGCGCCCATTTCCGATTGCTTCAGCAGAGCCTTCGCCCGCGCCAACCGCTCGCGTCGCAGACGATCGAAGTCCACTCGCTTTTCCCAATCCACCGCCATCGTTCCGTAAGTCGGCAGTGCCATAAACATGCCTCCTGTACTTCATCCGGAAAGCCGAGAATGACTCGTCCGTAGAGACGCGGCTCGCCGCGTCTCTCCCCCGGCACGAACCGATCCATGCGAGCCAGCCACCGCCTAAGACCGGCCGCAAAGTCCCCGCGCCGTCTCAAACACGGTGTTTTCTGTAGGCACGGTCACATCTTCCAGCGGAGGCGAAAATGGAATCGGAACATGCATCGCCCCCATCCGCTTCACCGGCGCATCCAGATCATAGAAAGCGCCCGCAGAAATTACCGCGGCAATCTCCGCCGTCACGCCGTAACGCTCGTAACCCTCATCCACCACAATCACTCGCGAGGTCTTCTTCGCGGACTCAATTAAAGTTTTCTCGTCCAGCGGCCAAGTCGTGCGCGGATCGATTACTTCGGCGCTGATCCCACTCTGCTCGAGCAACGTCGCCGCCCCCAGCGCCACCTGCACCATACTGCTGGTGGCCACAATCGTAATGTCGCGCCCGGTGCGTTTCACATCCGCGACTCCGAAAGGAATCGTGTACTCCTCCGCCGGAACAGGACCCTTCAGCTTGTACATCATCTTGTCTTCGAAGAAGACGCAGGGATTCTCGTCGCGGATCGCTGTCTTCAGCAACCCCTTGGCATCGTACGGCGTTGACGGCAGCACCAC
>QIAS01000172.1:0-3355 GCA_003225615.1 Acidobacteriota bacterium
GACCAGGACATTATTGTGATTCATCGCTCGGATGGCAGCGGCACCACGTTCATCTTTACCGACTATCTTTCGAAAGTGAGCAAGGACTGGCAAAGCGAGGTGGGGAAAGGCACCTCGGTCAAGTGGCCGATCGGCTTGGGTGGAAAAGGCAATGAAGGCGTCGCTGGGATGATCCGCCAGATGCAGGGTGCAATCGGCTACGTGGAATTGATTTACGCGGTGCAGAACAAGATTCCCTACGGCACGGTAAGGAACAGCGCGGGTCAGTTCGTGAAAGCGTCCTTGGAGAGTGTGACCGCGGCGGCAGCATCGGTCAAGAATATGCCTCCCGACTTCCGCGTCTCCATTACTAATGCGCCGGGCAAAGATGCTTACCCTATTTCCAGTTTCACTTGGCTTCTCATCCCCGAGCAATCGAAAGATCCGGCGAAAGGCAAAATCCTGACAGACTTTTTGAACTGGATGGTGGACGAGGGCCAGAAGATGACCTCCGAACTTACTTACGCGCCCTTACCCGAGTCTGTGGCGCAAAAGGTGAAAGCGATCGTCAAGCAGGTGCACTAAATCCTCGGGTGTCAAAAGGGGGGGCCCTCGCCCTTCTTCGCCTTCTTGCAAAGTTCAATTTCAGGCGCCGATCAAATCGGCGCCTTCCCTTCTTAGACGCAATCGCGCGGCGCAACCGGGGGCTTGGAACCTCTGTTTCAATGGGTTAGGGTGCATGGCTCACGCCTGCACAACCCCTTGGGGCGGGTTTTCGACAACCCGGAAATCCTAAGAAATCTGGTAGTAAAGCCTTTTAAATGAAAGTACCAATGCAGTATAACTGTGCGCAAGAAATTATCACCGCCGGGGCGAATAGCGCGGTATCATTAGGCAGGAAAGTCTTACGATACAGCTCATCCCTTCAAGCTTTTTAACTAAATTGATTGAAAGCGCACGTCTCGGATACGAATGTGCCCGGAATTGCACGCAACCCGTGTCGGAAGAGCGATGAATCGGTGGGCGCTGCAAAACGGGTCATGGAAAAGAGAGGGCTGCACGAATGAAACCTATGCTCATTAAACTCTGGAAAGATGATGCCGGACAGGACATCGCGGAGTACGCCGTTATGTTGGCGGTGATCCTCGTTATCGTGATAGGCACGGTCCAACTCATAGGAACGCATGCCAATACGGTTTTCTCGACGGTCGCCAGCTCGATCCAATAAGCGCATGAATGGAGCTGATCCGAATCGGCGAAGCATCGTACCCTGCCAAGGGCCGGCGTAAGACAGTGCGGCATCTCAGGCGACGGATTGGCCGGGAACTCCCTGTTTTCAAGCGAATTTGCCGTTCCAATTTCTGGCGACGGCAATGCCTGCCACTTGGTGCTGCTTCTCGCAGTGTGTCAGTTCTGAACGCCGGTAATAGCAGCTCTGGGGTGTAGTTGTGATACGAGCGAAATTGCGGGGCGCGATTTCGCATTTGAGGAGCAGTAATGAATCGCACTCGACTGATGATAATTGGGGTTCTGGCCCTGGGCCTGGGGGCTTTTGTCAGCTTTACCGTCTACAGAACCTTGCAGACACGAACCGCTTCCAGCAGCGAGGCCGGAGTGGACGTAGTGGTGGCGGCGAGCGACATCCCAATTGGCGCCAAAATCGATAACAAAGATGTCAAGGTGGTGAAATTTCCCGCTGCGAATATTCCTCAGGGTGCGCCGAGCCGGCTCTCGCAGGTGTTGGGACGCGGCGTCGTGCTGGCTATTACAAAGGGCGAGTTCGTCCTGCCCTATAAACTTGCGGCAGAAAATGCCGGTTCCGGATTACCCGGGCTGATCCCCCCCGGCATGCGAGCCGTCTCGGTGCGAGTCAACGAAGTCGTCGCCGTAGCTGGCTTTGTGATTCCGGGAACCCGAGTAGATGTGTTGCTCACTGGCGCCCCAGGCGGCAATTCCGAGCAGCAAACCACGACGGTGCTGAAAAACGTGGCAGTCATTGCCGCCGGGCAACGCCTCGAGCGCAACTCCGCCGGCGAGCCACAAATGGCTCCTGTGATTACGTTGCTGGTATCCCCTGATGATGCACAAAAGCTCACGCTGGCCAGTACGGAAGGTCATATCCAACTGGCTTTGCGCAATCCTCTGGATACCAAGCAGGATGACTTGGCCTCTGTGAAGACCGGAGCGCTCTACCGCACGCTCGTGGCTCCTGATAACGCCCCTGCAGCAAAGCCGAGGTTGAAACGAGTGACCGTCGCCGCTCCGCCACCGCCTAGCGTCTACACCATTGAAATGATTCGCGGCACCAAAAAAGAAGAACAGAAATTCTGAGGGCCAAGGAGCTTTCCCAAGTGGTGGATGGTCTAAACCTGTTTCCTCCTTCGGAGAAAAACCTGCAGATGAGAAATCGGCCGTTTGCTGGGCTACTCGTAATAGTGCTGCTTTTGCTTGCGGCCAAACCTGCCCTATGCCAGGAACAAACTGCACCAGCTCAAAACCCGCCAGTTGTCCCGCAGTCGCAAGCGGCTACCCCCGCCCAGACGCCTGCGAGCACACCCACGACTTCCCTGCCACCTTCGACTGAGGCTCAAGGGGCGGCGCCTTTACGCGTAATGGTGGGGAAATCATTACTGATCAATACGACCGAACGTCTGAAGCGAGTATCAGTCACTGACCCCGGTGTGGCGGATACCTTTGTGGTCACACCAACCCAAATTTTGGTGCACGGCCGGGCTCCGGGCGAGGTCTCGCTTTTGATATGGGACGAACTCGAGCGCTCTCGCAGCTTTGATTTGCGCGTAGATGTGGACGTAAGCGCCGCTGCAGAAGAAGAAAAACGTGTCTTTCCGGAAGAGCAGATCGTCGTTACCCCTTCTCGTTCCGCCATCGTATTGTCCGGGCATGTTTCCACGGAAGACATTGCCAAGCGCGCAGGAATGATTGCCGATGCCTATTCCAAGAATGTGGTCAACGTGCTGACGTTTGGCCCGGTGGGTGCGCAAGAGGTGCTGCTGGAGGTGAAGTTCGCCGAAGTAGACCGTTCGGTGATAAGTCAGTACGGCATCAATCTCTTCACCACGGGAGCCGGGAATACCATCGGCTCTACCACCACGGGAGAATTTGGGGGCGTCAAGCTCGGAAACATTACCGATCAGTTTCCCAAAACTGGGCCCTCCACCTTTCCTACCACCGCGTCGGTAAACGACGCGCTGAACGTCTTTTTCTTTCGCCCGGACATTCACCTAGGTGCCACGATCAAGGCGCTCCAGACCAAGAATCTTCTGCAAATCCTGGCGGAACCGAATCTCATTGCGGTCAACGGCAAAGAGGCCAGCTTTTTGGCGGGAGGCGAATTTCCCTTTCCCATGGTTCAACC
>QIAS01000172.1:3455-6007 GCA_003225615.1 Acidobacteriota bacterium
AGTTGTGCCGGAAGTAAGCCAACTGGACTTTACCAACTCGCTGGTAGTCTCCGGATTCACGATTCCGGCCTTGAGCACGCGGCGCGCCGATACCGAATTCGAACTGCAGGACGGGCAGAGCTTTGTCATCGCCGGCCTGATGAACAATCAGGTGTCCTACATTGTGAACAAGATTCCTGGGTTGGGAGATATCCCGATTCTGGGTAACTTCTTCAAAAGCAAGAGCACGCAAAAAAACAATGCTGAGCTGATTGTGCTGGTTACGGCGCACAAGATCGCGCCCGCCACGCAGAACCCGGCACCGCCGCAGAATCCGCTGCCCTTTTTGGATAAGGACAAATTTGACGGCAAGAAGCCGGCCGGGGGCAACACGCGGTGACATGGCCGAACGGCTCAGCACTGAAGTCATCACAGCAATGCTTCTGTAATGGCATTGATTTTGAAGCAAAGGTAACGTAGTGAGAGCATGCCAGAACTTTCGGTAGTAATCGTGGCCACGGATAGCGAGCAGCGCGCTGTCCTGCAAGTGTTGGTGGATGGCACCAGCGTGGCCCGCACCGTACACAGCTCTGCCACCTTTCCCATGGCGGGGACTGATCCCGTAGTCCGGCGGGTTCAGAGTGCTAATCCAGACGTGGTCCTGGTAGACATCGGGGCGGAGAATCCGACACCGGCGATTCGCGCAATCGAACTCCTCCACCAGGAGTTGCCGGACTGCCCGGTCTTCGCTATCGGCAGCATGGCGCAAGCCCAGGTAATCGTCAACGCGATGCGCGCCGGAGCGCGCGAGTTCATTGAGCGTCCCACCACCACCACGGACCTGCTGGAAGCGTTCGTACGGCTCACGGCAGCGCAACGCAAGGTCCACCGGGAAGGAGCTCGCGGCAAAGTTTTTACCGTCGTGAATGCGAAAGGCGGGAGCGGCGCGACCACCGTCGCGGTAAACCTGGCGCTGGCGCTGCAATCCGCGCACGGCAATGTCGCGCTGGTGGATCTGGCTCCGCTCGGACACACCGCCTTGCACCTCAACTTAAAGCCATTATTCAGCGTCGCCGATGCTGTCCGCAATTTGCATCGCTTGGATAGTTCACTGCTGGAGAGCTTCATGACTCGTCATGCGGAAGGGCTGCAACTCCTGGCGGGAACCAACGCCCCGGCCGCGATCGAGCCTTCCACCGCCGAATTTGCGCGGCTCTTCGACATGTTAGTTAATCATTACCGATACGTCCTGGTGGACGCATCCAGCCGTCTTGACGCGGCCACGCGGTTAGTGTGCAACCTGTCGGAAACCGTGCTGTTAGTCGCGCACACTGATGTGGCATCTCTGTGGAGCGCGGCCCGCGTTTTACAGTACCTGGGGGAGACAGGCGGCCGAGAGCGGGTTCGGTTATTGCTGAATCGCTTTCGAAAAGTCCCCGGCTTCAGCGAGGCGGATGCCGAAGCCGCCGCCGGTGCGAAACTTCTGTGGAAGATTCCCAACCAGTATTTTGCTGTTTCGGCGGCGATCGACCGTGGAGTTCCCTTGATGCAGCAGACGCATAGTGAAATCGCGCGCTCCTTCAGCGGATTGGCTTCCACCCTGACCCAGGACGACGACAATGTGAAACGCACGGCCTGGTCACTCTTCAAGACTGTGTAAGGAGATCATGGCGAACCTACAGACGTTTGAAAGGTCCGAATACCAACAGGTCAAAGCCGACCTGCACCGTAAGATCCTTGATCGCTTGGACCTGGAAAAACTGGGCCGGACGGCCGGCGATGCGGCGCGGGATGAAGTGCTCATCCTGATCCGGAACTCCGTCAACAGCGAGGCCGTGCCGCTGAGCTTTGCCGAACGCGAACGTCTGGCCCGTGAGATTCTGGACGAGATCTTTGGTCTGGGACCTCTGGAGCCACTGCTCAAAGACCCCACTATCTCCGACATCCTGGTCAATCGCTTCGACCGCGTATACGTAGAACGCGCCGGAAAGCTGGAGCCGACTGGGCTTTCCTTCAAAGACAATGCCCACTTGATGCAGATCATTGATCGCATCGTGTCTCGCGTAGGCCGGCGTGTGGATGAGTCATCGCCCATGGTCGACGCTCGCCTCGCCGATGGCTCGCGTGTGAACGCGATCATCCCCCCGCTGGCTATCGATGGGCCGTGCCTCTCCATCCGGCGATTTGGCAGAGATCCGGTGACCGCGCGTCACATGATCGAGAACAAGACGCTTACCGAGGCAATGCTTGAATTGCTCTCGTCGATGGTCAAAGGTCGGTTGAATCTGCTGATTTCAGGCGGTACTGGCGCGGGCAAGACCACGCTGCTCAATGTGCTGTCGGGATACATCCCCAATACCGACCGCATCGTGACCATCGAGGATGCGGCTGAACTCCAACTCAAGCAGGAACATATCGTCCGGCTGGAGACACGTCCTCCCAACATCGAAGGCAAAGGCGCAGTGCGCCAACGGCAATTGGTCATTAACAGCTTGCGTATGCGTCCAGACCGCATCGTGGTGGGTGAGGTGCGCGGCGAGGAGGCCTTTGACATGCTGCAGGCGATGAACACC
>QIAS01000172.1:6026-6474 GCA_003225615.1 Acidobacteriota bacterium
CAGCGCGACGCCCTGGCACGAGTGGAGAACATGGTCTCCATGGCCAACCTGAATATTCCGGAACGCGCCGTGCGCCATCAGATTGCGTCGGCCATTCATGCGGTGGTGCAGATTGCACGCATGTCCGACGGAACGCGCAAGGTCATTGCCATTTCCGAAATCGCCGGCATGGAGGGGGACGTAATCAACATGCAGGAAATCTTCGTGTTCGACCGCCGGGGAATCGATGAAAGCGGCAAAGTGCGTGGCTTGTTTCGAGCCATGGGCATTCGTCCCCGTTTCGCCGAACGCCTGGCACTGTCCGGCTGCCGGTTGCGTCCCGCCTTATTCGAAGCGCAAATGGAGGTTTAGGGCAGCAGGCAAAAAGGCAATGAGATGCTGATATTGATCGCCATCATGGTGTTCGTGGTCGTCGCAGTGGGGTTCTTTGTACTCGCTTCCCTGCTGG
>QIAS01000172.1:6634-12640 GCA_003225615.1 Acidobacteriota bacterium
ACGAGTTCCTACGTCGCTCGGCACGCGTCTCGCAAGTCCAGGATGTCCTCTCCCAGGCGGACATGAAGTTGCGCGCCGGCAACTTCCTGGCGCTCTGTTTGGTGTGCGCGATCACCTTGGGCGCCGTGCTCTTATTCTGGAACAAGAATGCCAACTATGCGGCGTTGCTGGGATGGGTGGGACTGATCCTTGGATTCTTTATACCTTATGCGTACGTTACTCATCGGCGCAGCAAACGCTTTGAAAAGTTTGAAGAACTCTTTCCCGAAGCCATCGACACCTTGGCGCGCGCCGTACGAGCCGGCCATGCCTTTACCACCGCCCTGGAAATGATCGCTAGTGAAGTCTCCGAGCCTGTAGCTGGCGAGTTTCGAAAGCTCTTTGAAGAACAAAAATTCGGGCTTCCAGTTCGTGACGCACTGCTGAATTTGACCGAGCGCATACCGTTGGTGGACGTAAAATTCTTTGTCACCGCCGTCATGCTCCAGCGTGAGACCGGCGGCAATTTAGCGGAAATCCTCGATAATTTATCTTACGTGATCCGCGAGCGTTTCAAAATCTTGCGCCAGGTGAAGGTCTATACCGCGCAGGGCCGTCTCACCATGGTGCTTATGATGGGACTGCCGCCTTTGATTGTGATCATCATGCTGACCATGAACCCGGGCTTCATCCGGCCCCTGTTTGATGATCCGATTGGGCATGGATTGGTAGTAGCCGGAATTACGCTGCAGACCATCGGGTATTTTGTAATTCGCAAAATCGTCCGGATTCAGGTGTAAGCATGGCGTTGATACTGGCAATTCTGATTTTCGTGACCGTCGTGGTGGTGGTGTTTTCCTTCGGAGCGGCGGCCATGACTCCTGCCTCGGTTCTCGGCTCTCGCTTGCGCGCTTTAGGTTGGCAACGCGCGGATGCGCCGGAGAAACCGGCCATGCGCGACCGGCTTGAGCATGCCCTGAACCCGTTGAGCAAAGCTCTGCCCACGTCGGCCACCGAGGTTTCGCGGACTCACGCATGGTTGATCCAGGCGGGTTATCGGGACGCACGCCACGTAACGATTTACTTCGGGATCCGTTCTTTGTTGGCATTGGTTTTCCTGGCTGGTGTACTCATATCCGGAGCTGGCCTTGATTCCCCTATGCTGCTCCTGGGAGTCCCGGCGCTGGGCTTTTTTATCCCACGCTTCCTCCTGAAGCGGAAGATCCGGGATCGGCAGCGTCGAATCCGCCTTGGCCTGGCCGACGCTTTGGACCTGACCGTTATTTGCGTGGAGGCAGGACTTGCTCTTGATCAAGCTCTGGCCCGCGTGGCGCAGGAACTCCATCACGCTCATCCTGATCTCAGTGACGAATTTTACTTAGTGAACCTGGAAATGCGCGCCGGCAAGCCCCGGGCCGAGGCGCTGCGCAATTTGGCCTCCCGCACCGGAGTAGACGACCTCCGCGCCTTGGTCGCCACCCTGATCCAGACCGACCGCTTCGGCACAAGCGTGGCGCAAGCTCTTCGTGTACACTCAGATTCATTACGCACCGAGCGCCGGCAGAGAGCTGAAGAGCAGGCCGCGAAAACCACCATTAAGATGGTTCCTCCCCTGGTTATTTTCGTTCTGCCATCCATCATCTTCGTCACCATAGGACCGGCAGTGATCCAATTGGTTCGCATGCTTCTCCCTGAGATGGGGGGACGTTGATCGCCGGTAACTTGACGTGGGCAGATGAGGAGTCATTTGATGTCCGGAGGGGTTCCAGGAGCATACGCGTTTAACCGGACCCGGGGCACCTACTTGGCGACCGAACTGGAATTAGCCCGCACCCACTGGTCGCGCTTCCGCGGACTAATGGCAACCGATCCGCGGCAATTCCGCGCTGGGCAAGGACTTTGGATCGTTCCCTGCCACGGTGTACATACCCTGGGTATGCGCTTTGCGATTGACGCGCTCTATCTGGACGACAACAATGTGGTCGTACATCTGGAAGAAAACCTGAAACCCTGGCGCTTCGCCGCTGTGCGCAGGAAGGCTACATCGGTGCTGGAGCTGCCACATGAGACAGTGAGTGCGACGGGTACATCGCTGGGAGACAAAATCGAAATTGCATTGGGCCATGCAGAAAAGGCGCAGACGGCATGAATGACGCTCCCAAATTGCTAGTGGAGTGGTCTTCGCCCTGGGCGGAGTTCGTGTCAGCGATCCGCCCTGCCCTGAGACGCTCGCGCCGGCCTCTGGCGGGAGAGGCCCACACCGGATTGTTCCCGTATTCAGGCATTCTGGTCGCCTGGTTATTGGAATCGGCTCTGCTGTTGGCCGGGATCATCTTGCCGGAAAGACTGGCAAGCATGCGCCCGTATGCCCCGCCCCCAATGCCAAAGTATGACGTGATCTATTTCTCCGGCGATGAACTGCCGCAAACGGCCGACGCAGGTGGAGCTCAGAGCGGCCGCTCGGGGCGCGCTGGGGGGCGGCAGGCTCATCACCGCACCCAAATCATTCGCGTCGCCCGCGGCGATTCTCCCAGTGAGCGAGTAGTAGATGCTCCCAAACTCAATCTGCCTCGCTCCGATACGCCGGTAGCCAACCTGCTCGCCTTCAAGCAGATTCCCGGCGCGGCGCCCACGGAGGGTCTGAAGTCGAATTTGTCGGCTGCCGCGCTTCCACAGATGAGCGTCGTTGCCCCCACGCCGGAAGTCTCGCGTGATCAGATGCGCGCTGTTCCTCTGTTGAATGCTCCGGTAATTCCGCCTGCTCCACAGATTTCGCGCGACAAAATGCGGAACACGCCCCAACTGGATTCAAGCATTGTTCCTCCGGCGCCTAGCAGCGCCCAGCGTGAGCTGGCCAGCATGCGCGTTCCGGTCGTAAGTAGCACAAACGTTGTTCCACCGCCTGTTTCCGCTCCGGAGCATGAGAGCAGCGTAAACGCCAAGCTGCTGCTCCCCGCGCCCAGCGTAATCGCGCCGGCGCCGGCGCATATCACCCGGGAACTCGGTTCACTCGGAGGCGCCGACGTAGTTGACCCTCGTAAGCAGGTTGTTGCTCCTCCTGTGTCAGCGGGGCCCCGTTCGCTCGATAAACAACTGGTGGCTGGATTGTCCGGAAGCAGCAACATTGTTCCACCTCCGCCGCAAACCGCCACGTCCTCGCAACGTTTGATTGCAGGGTTGCCCGGCGGCAATGCTGTGGTTCCGCCTCCAGTGCAAGGTGGCACGCGGGTTTTGAACACGCCTTCGGGAGTGCTATTGAATGGAAGTGTGGTCCCTCCACCGCCGACTATTGCAGCAGGTGCGTCGGAGGGAGGACGCGGTCTGGGGAAAAAGGGAGGCGGATCAGGTGGATCGTTGGACCTCGGATCAGCAGTTGTGCCTCCGAATAGCGGAGGGGGATCGAAAGTGGGCATACCCGGAAACGCGGGGCCGGGCGCCCTGGCAATGTCCCCCGCAGGCGCAGAAAAATCGGGCTTGGGCGGTTCGGGCGGAGGCGGCAGTATTGGCCGCGGTATTGGCCCAGGAAGCGGACTTTCAGGAGAAGGTTCCGGCGCCGGCAAAGAAGGAGTTGGGCACGGATCGAATCCTGAGGCACGCGGTGGACTCTCACCCTATCCCGGGACTGGCGGGTCGGGCCGGGGCACGAATGGCAGCCCAGCAATGCCCGGAGTGACCGTGAGCGGTGGCAGCACAATCACGCTGCCAAGCTTCGGATCAGATGGAAACGATCTCAGGATTCCGGGTCATTCGCCAAAGGGTGCAGAGCGCCACGGTCCTGGAATTACTGTAGTTGGAAGCTCACGTTCGGGCGGAGCGTTTAATTTCTATGGCGCGCTTAAAGGTGACAACTACACTATTTACATTCCTACTTCGACCGGCAGCACTGTGGTCATGCAGTTCGCCGATGCCAATGCCAGCTCTCAAAGTTACGCCGGGGACTTGAGTGCCCCGGACCCGATTCGTGCCGATCTACCTGCTGGCGTTGGAAAATCCCGATTGGTAGTCGCGTGCGTGCTCGATCGCTCCGGGCAATTGCGCGATCTGAAGGTGCTCGAACGCGGTGCTGATGAGACCAAGATTTTGGCCGCCCTGCGTAGCTGGAAATTCAGGCCCGCCGTGCGTAATGAGCGACCGGTAGAAGTCACCGCGATCCTCGGCTTCAACATAGATACGCGCTAGGTTCTAGATTGCCCAAACGAGGCTAGACCTGCTACTCAAGGCCCCGCCCGCTGGAAAACGATAGCCACGCCGTCGTCATGCAGGATTTTCCAGCGCGGTACTTCTTTAAGCGTACTGGAGAGAGCCAAGTCGGCCGGCAGCACCACCCAGTTCACTTGCCAGCGATCGAGTATCTTGTCCCATCCTGGTTGCCCATGAATTACCTTCAAGTAATCCTTTAAGAATGACTCTCCGTAGAAGTCATGGCGGTCATCCACGATTACCTTCGCCTGGGGATACATGCGGTAGATGAGATATCCACCCCAGGAATCCGGGCTGAACACCGGCTCGCCTACTTGGCGCTGGGTTAGCAGGTCCACGGCGCGCACGGGGAAGCGGGTGGCATCGAATTCGGCATGCATCAGTTCGCGTGATCCGAGACGGCCGTTGTGAAGGCAGACCCATAAGCTGAAAACCACGACTACGGACGGTACCAGATGCCCTCGTAGCATGGATTCCATCTGGCACATCCGACCCGTAAAAGACCGCAGACCTGAGGTTAGTCTGCGCAGCCCGGTAGATCCCTCCGGACGATCAGCCAGATCGTCAAACCAACTTGAGAGCAGCGGAGCGATCACGAGTGTGATCAGAATCGATGCGATCGGAATATTGCGCGAAGCGTACAGACCGGAATACACCGCGAACATTAGCAGAAGTAAATGACTTTGCCTGAGCCGGCGCATGCTCACAGCCACGGAAAAGATCGCGATGAGCACTAAAGCAGCAAAACACCCCTCCGCCACCCCGTGAAAATTGGGGGAATGGAATTCCTCAATGTGGTCCATTAAGAAACGGTTTGAAAGATACGAATACACATGGAAGTGGAGCTTGTACCCGTAAGGATTCACCAGACTCGCGAGCAGGCACAAAACGCCCACCGAACCAAGTATTTTGACCCGCTTCCCTGCACTGGTGCGAACCTCGGAATCGCCGTTGGCGACGTGCTCAATGGCGGCGGCTAGCAAATAGATACCCAACAGAACAAATCCCATGATGAACCCGCCATGTAGATTCACCCAGAGCAGCATCAGGAAAGGAAGCCAATAGAGTTTCCTGGCTTCGCCAAGCCGCGTGCTCGTTTCTGCCGAGTCCAGAAGATGGAACCAGATCAGCGTAAGCAACCAACTGATGACGTGCGGTCGTGCGAGGAAATGAATCGTCGAAGCAGAGGCGGCGAGCAACAGCAATAAAACCGCAATCGGCAGATTCGCGCCACGCGTTAACTGCATTCGGAAAAAGAGAGTAAAGGTAAATGCGATGATCAGCGCAGTCAATAAAACCACGCCATTAAGACCCGCTCGGGTGTGAGTGAGCCCCATGCTCCAGTCGTACAGCCATTCCCACGCGTACCAGGGCTTTCCGGCCATGGTCGAAGAAAAAGAATCGGTGCGAGCCAGAGTATATGTGCTTGCGATCTGCTGGCCGTTGCGGATATGCCAGCCAATGTCGGCATCGCCCAGCAGCCGCCGCGACAGGACCCCGTAGGTCAGAGAAATCAGCAGCACCGCAAAGATCAGGTCTGTAACGGAAGGAATCAGAAAGTGAGACCACCCTGAGCTGGGACCATGTGCTCTCGTCGGTGGTACTGCGGGTGCCGGTTTCTGTGGAGCTGGCACCGCCTGCGATGACTTAGAGTCCAATGTCAGCCCTCGTCAGGGCTATGTTAACGGATGCCGCGCAGAAGAGATCGTATCGAAGCAGGAGCCTCAACAGAATTTCGAGTGGGTTTCAGTCTCGCTCTGCTTGACCCCAGACTTATTTCCCTGATTTTCCCACCAGCGCAGCTTCGTTTCCCGACTTGCTGAGAAG
>QIAS01000173.1:0-3324 GCA_003225615.1 Acidobacteriota bacterium
AAGCACTCATCCGTCTGGCGATCGTCGAGTCCGGTCACGCGCTGCTTCCCTGCCTCGATCTGTACCAGCATTTCCGGCAGGTTTCGGTAGGAAGCCGAACCGCACACCATCGAGACATGCGGCGCGCGCTCAAAAATCTTTTCGCCTTCTTGCTGCGCCACGCAGCCCAGCACGCCGAATTTCTTACCCTGCTTCTGAAGTTTCTTGTAGTCGGCCAGACGATGAAAGACCTTCTGCTCCGCCTTGTCCCGGATGGAGCAGGTGTTGTAGAGGATGAGGTCGGCCTCTTCGACCGTCTGCACCTGCCGGTAACCCTCGGACGTGAGCGTGCCAATGACTTTCTCCGAGTCATGCACGTTCATTTGGCAGCCGAACGTCTGTAGGTAGAAGGTTTTTTGGAGATCCGCAGCCATCCTGAGCCAAGTATAAACCACACTGCGTGCGGTTTTCCGGCTCAGGATGTTGCCATATCACTTCTCAATATAGGTCTTGAGTTTTTCGACCACTCCCGGCCACCCGCCTGTGTAGTCTTTGCGCGCCACAGGCAGTTGAGCGAGACCGCTGTGTGTGACTTTCACTCTCGTGCCGCCCTTTGTCGGCAGTAGTTCCCAGCTCACCACTGTCGTCTGAGCCGGGTTGTCATGCCAATTGGCCATCCAGGTATAGACCAGCAGGCGCGGCGGCATATATTCGAGGATCTCGCCGTGCGCCTTGAACTCCCGAACGCCGTTCACTTCTATTTCACCGGCCTGCGTTTCAAAGCGCCAGCGCCCGCCCGGACGCGCGTCCATCTCAAAAAGCTTGATGGGGCAACTCGCGTCATTCCACCACAGAATGAGTTGCTGTTCCTCAGTGAGAGCCTTAAAGACGCGCTCGGGAGGAGCTGCAATTTCAATCTCACTGACGATAGCGTCGTCCTGCGTCATGCTTGGCTTAGGCACGATTCCGCCCCTTGAATATTTGCGCTCTGTACTCCGACCATTGTCTAGATTGGCTTTTTGCGTTCTAGTTCGAAACGATGCGCCGTGTCCTTGCCGTCCTGGCTCCAGGTCCATTCCTCGGTCAGATGGTCGGGGTCCTTAAGGGTATAGACAGCGTGATGCATGTGTCCCGACTTCGGACCCTCCAGGTTGGTGGCGTCCAAAAATTCAAACGCGATGGTCTTTCCATCGGGCGAGGCTGTCGCTTTCATCCTCGGTTGGTTGCCGGAACCGCAGTAGTGGGTCATCAGCAGGCGATCCCCATCGAGGTGAAACATGGTGATCATATTTCCCTCCCCCTGGATGTCGCTCATCACGGCAGATCCATTGGAGGTCACGCGAAATGTCTCCTGCACCGCTTCCCCGCTCGGCGTCTTACCCACCCAGGTACCGGCGAACGATTTCAGTTTGTCGAAGGACTTCTGCGCATCCGACTCGGCCACGACGGCGGTTGCGGCCAATGCCAGCAAAAGAGATACGGCGATTCGCACAGCTTTCATGTTGTTTTCTCCTGAGAATTATTGAAGCATTACATTAGCTTGTATGCACTTTTCCCTTTGACTCAGCGGATTCTTTTTCATGCTCGGCCTCGACGAAGGCTTTCAATCTGGCCAGATTGGCGCGCCAGAAGACCCGGTATTCCTCCAACCACGAATCCACCGCTTTCAAAGGTTCAGGATTGAGCTGGTAAAAGCGATGCCTGCCCTCGCGCCGCTCCTCCACCAGGTGCGCCCGCCGCAGCAACCGCAAGTGCTTGGAGATCGCAGGCCGGGAAACCGGAAATGCTTGCGCAATCTGCCCCGCAGGCTGCCTGCCGTGACGAAGCAGATCGAGCACCGCGCGCCGCGTGGGATCGGCGAGAGCGCTGAAGGTCTGCTCCGCTGAATATGTAACCGATCGGTTCCGCATAATGCGTAACTATACGGTTACATGAAGTCCGTGTCAAGTGAGGATTTTCTGGCTTGAGCTATTCTTACCTACTGCTATAATGTAAGCCATGCTTCGTCGGATCACTACAGTAAGCACAAAAGGGCAATTCGTAATTCCTTCTGAAATGAGAACTTCTCTAGGCATCGAACCAGGCACGCGCATTGCCGTCACTCAGGATGGAGCAAGAATTGTGCTGGAGCCGGTCTCGGAAGAGCTCGTCGACAAGACCCGCGGGCTTTTCTCCGGCAAGCCTTCTCTTTCCGACGAACTCAAGCGCCAACGCCGCCGAAAGGACAAATGGTAACCTACATCCTCGATTCCAGCGCCATTCTGCGATATCTGGATGACGAGGCCGGCAGCGAGCGCGTTTCCGAGATCATCAAGTCTCATTTGGCGGGAAAGTGCGAAGCCATCCTGTCAGCCCTCCATTGGGGTGAGATTGCCGGCACCACCTGCAAAATTCATGGCAGGCAAGCCATGGATCTGGTGCTTTCACGCCTGAGTGCGTTTGGTTTGGAAATCGTTGCGGCTGACGCAGACCGGGCCGTCCGTGCCTCATTGATCAAGCTAAAAACAGAGATTCCATATGGCGATGCTTTTGGAGTGGAACTGGCATCGGATGCAGGAGAGCGTGTGTTTGTGACCGCCGATTTTGATTTCAAACCGGCCAGCCGCCATGTGAAGATTGAGTTTCTGCCCGGCAAGTGACGCCGCCCGGGGCCTTCATCACACCTGCCCACAACTAGCTAAGAAGCTATTCCGGAATGGATTCAAGAAAAAGCTTGTGGATTCGCGTGTCGTCGGAAAGTTCGGGATGAAACGTTGCTACCATTACTCTGCCCTGCCGGACGGCAACGGGGTCCTGGCCTTCGGTAGCTATCACTTCCACGCCTGCCCCTAAGCGCTCAATCTTGGGAGCGCGGATAAACACCATCTCCATGGGGCCGCCCGGCAACTTCGTTTCTCCAGTGCGGATCGAGCTGTCAATTTGTCGGCCGTAAGCATTGCGGCGAATGTGGATATCGAGAGCTCCCAGCCCCTGCTGTTCGGGATTGCTGATTTCTTTGGCCAGCAGGATAGCTCCCGCGCAGGTGCCGAAGGTAGGTTTAAGGCGGACGAATTCCTTCAACTTCTCGACCCCTTTCTCACCGAGAATTCGCAGGAACGCTCCCGATTCGCCGCCCGGGATCACCAAACCATCGATCCCATCCAACTGCTCTGGCTTGCGCACCAGGACCACTTCCGCGCCAAGTTCTTCCAGGCGCTTGCGGTGAGCATCGAAATCGCCTTGAACTGCCAGCACTCCAACTTTCATCAGAACCCTTAACCACGCACAAAGGACACGAAAGACCACGAAGGACCGCGATCACTCACTGCCGCTTCCTTCGTGTACCTTCGTGTCCTTGGTGGTTAT
>QIAS01000173.1:3369-3984 GCA_003225615.1 Acidobacteriota bacterium
TCGTCCAAAGCGGCCACTGCCAGCCCCTTCATGGCTCCCGTCAGTTCTTCACTGACTTCAAGTAAAACTTTAGGATCCTTATAGTGCGTCGTCGCCCGCACGATCGCCCGCGCCCGCCGCGCCGCTTCTTCAGGAGCGGCAAAATTAGTCGAGTCCTTCATGAAGATCCCGGATCCCACAAACACCGCTTCCGCCCCCAACTGCATGACCAAAGCCGCGTCAGCCGGCGTAGCAATCCCACCCGCCGAGAAATTCGGCACTGGCAGCTTCCCGGCTTTCGCCACGATGCGAACCAGTTCGTAAGGCGCCTGATGCTCCTTGGCCTTGGCATACAGCTCTTCCTCGCTCAGCACCGTGAGAATCTTCATCTCCTGCACAATCTGCCGCATATGCTTCACGGCATGCACCACGTCGCCGGTCCCGGCTTCGCCCTTGGTGCGAATCATGGCCGCGCCCTCGGCAATGCGCCGCAGCGCCTCGCCCAGATTGCGCGCCCCGCACACAAAGGGGACGTTAAAAGCGTGCTTGTCCACGTGATGAGCTTCATCGGCGGGAGTAAGAACTTCCGACTCGTCCACATAGTCCACGCCAAGTTCCTGCAGAATCTGCGCCTCT
>QIAS01000173.1:3998-5683 GCA_003225615.1 Acidobacteriota bacterium
CCATGATCTCGCGAATCTTCTTCGGCGAAGCCATGCGCGCCACGCCGCCCTCAGCGCGAATCTGCGCCGGCACACGCTCCAGCGCCATCACGGCCACAGCCCCGGCCTTTTCTGCGATGGTGGCCTGCGCGGCATCGGTGACGTCCATAATGACGCCGCCCTTCAGCATTTCCGCCAACCCCGTCTTCAGGCGGAGACTGGTCGGACTTCCATTGTTCTGCGACATAGTGGATCTCTTTTCTGGATCGTTAAGAATCGGCGTCCTGCTGGCGCCGGAAATTCAGGAATGAGATAAGCAGCCGAACAGCTGCCATCCCAGCTACCTTTATTTTACAGCCCGGAATGCCTTCGCGGTACCCCCAATCGCGGCCGAGCGGGAATTAACCCCTTACTTAGCCACGAACTTGGTAAACATCCGATGCGGATCGATGGCAATGAACTTACCCCGACTGCGGGCCAGAACGTCGCCTTTAGCGTTGAGAATCTCAGCCATATTGACGTGAGTTCGGCCCTTTACCTTCACTTCCCGGGACTCGACGCGCAACGGCTTGTTTAGAGGCACGGGCTTCAGGTAGTCAACCGTGATTTGAGAAGTCAGCGCCACTACATGGCGCAGCTTGTTTACCTTCCCCATGGCTTCGTCGAGGATAGTGGCAATAATCCCACCATGGCAGTGTCCCGGCGGCCCGGTGAAGCGCTTGCCCAGCCGAAAACGGCACACGAAGCAATCGCGCGCTTCATCATAAGTGAATTTCAAGCGCATGCCGTCGGCATTATTCTGACCGCAAGCGAAGCAAAAATTCTTCTGCAGCCGCACATAGCGGGTATCGTGTCCTCGGTCCGCGGTCTTCTTACGCATAGCGGATGATTCTATCGTGAGCGTCGAAAAAGCATGAACCACCAAGGACACGAAGGCGCACGAAGAACCATGAAGGGACAGAGAAATCTCCTTCGTGTACCTTCGTGTCCTTGGTGGTTATCGCTTTTCGCTATGGAGCTGCGCCAAACTTTCGTCCCACAAATTCTGCCACGCCACGATCGCGAATTGTCTCCGAGTAGTAAAGAACCCGCAACCTGGAAAACGCCTTCAGCAATTCATTTTCTTTAAGCAGGTGCAACGGATGGCTGGGCCCGCCTTTGAATTTGCGCTGCTCGCGAGTGTAGGTCTTGTAGATGAGCACTCCGCCGGGACGAAGCGCCTTCATTAGTTCAGGAAAAATCTTTCGCTCCAGATAGAAGAAGACGAGTACCAAGTCATATCGCCTGCGGCCGGCATTGAACTCCTTCATATCAGCCCGCACAAATTCAATCTGATCGGCAACCCGCCCCGCACCTTCCCGCGCCTTGGCCAACCCAACTTCTGACACATCCATCAAGGTCACCCGCCAGTTCCGCCGAGCCAGCCAGATTGCGTGCCTCCCCAAGCCGCCGGCCACATCAAGCGCCGTGCCCGGACGAGAGAAAAGTGGCTGAACGTAATTCTCGTAAGCCAGCAGCAAAAACGGATCAGGCTCGAGCGACCCGTGCGATCCTCCGCGATACCGCCGGTTCCAGCTCTCGCGTTCGTTTTCCACGAGAACAATCTATTGCTGTACCTCGCAGAACACAACGCCCCTTAACCACCGAGGGCACAGAGGAACACAGAGGAAAGGAAACAAATTCAATCGTCACAGGAATGCGCAGTG
>QIAS01000173.1:5767-7229 GCA_003225615.1 Acidobacteriota bacterium
ACACACGCCTGTGATAGACTGCGAAGCCAACCGCGGCTTCCTTACGAGAACGGGTTGGCAGCGGAACTTGGGGAAATTCCAAACAGCTGGGGAGGCTCGTGGATGGGGCTCGCGCTTCTGCTCGTAATCTGGCTGATCACATTCTTCAGCACCTACTTCTTTGTTGCCAAAACCTGGTGGTTGCCCGCGGGCGCCTCGGCCGCCGCGCCCTGGATTGACCATCAATTCGCCCTAACCTACATCCTGATGGGAATCGTCTTCGTCGCCGCCCAAGGCGCGCTCGGGCTGTTCGTGTGGCAATACCGTGATCGGGGCACCGTGACGAAGGTGCAGTATTCGCATGGCAACACCAAGCTGGAAGCCCTCTGGACAGTTTTGACCGCCGTGCTGTTCGTCGGCCTGAACCTGATGGGCAGCCACGTCTGGGCCAGTGAGCGTTTCGAGCCGCCCAAGGCAGGCGCCGTCCAGGCGGAAGCCACCGGATTGCAGTTTGCCTGGTACTTCCGCTATCCCGGTCCCGATGGCAAGTACGGCCGCACCAAGCCCGAACTCGTGGATGCCTCCGCCGGTGGCGAAGCTGCCGTCGGCCTCGACACCTCAGACTCCGCAGCCAAGGATGACATTGTCAGCGGCGTCATGTACCTGCCGGTCAACCGCGAACTCGATCTCACGCTGCGCTCGCAGGACGTCATCCATAGCCTGTTCATTCCCAACATGCGCTTCAAGCAGGATGCGGTCCCCGGCCTGTTGATCCACATGCATTTCACGCCCACGCAGATCGGCGATTATGAAATCGCCTGCGCCGAGCTCTGCGGCCTCGGCCACTACAAGATGCACGGCATGCTGAAGGTCGTCAGCCAGGAAGACTTCGACAAATGGATCGCGTCAAAGGAGACGGAGAAGCAATAAATGGCTAGCACGGAAATTGTTCACGCGCACGCCGCCCCTCAGGGTTTCATCCGCAAATACATTTTCAGTCTCGACCATAAAGTGATCGGCATTCAGTACATTATGCTGGCACTTTGTGCGGTGCTGGTCGGGATGATCATGTCGGTGTTGATGCGCGTGAACCTGACCTGGCCCGGAACCCACATCAAGATCATAGAAACGCTGTTTCCACAGGGTGCGCCGGGCGGTGTGATGACGCCGGAGTTTTACCTGTCGCTCGTCACCATGCACGGCACGATCATGGTCTTCTTTGTGTTGACGACCGCGCCGCAGGGCGGCTTCGGCAACTCTCTTTTTGGACGACGTTCGTGGCCTTCGTGGTGCTGCTCGCTGCCTTCTTCGTGGGAGCGCCTATCCACGGCTGGACCGGCTACGCGCCGCTGAGCGCGGTTCCCAGCGCCGGTCCCGGTGAAGGCCTGGGAGCGGATCTGTGGATCACCAGCATCGCCATCTTCTGCGCCGCATCGTTGATGGGCGCATTGAACTTCATCACCACGGTCCTCGATCTGCGCGC
>QIAS01000174.1 GCA_003225615.1 Acidobacteriota bacterium
ACAAACAGTGTTAAGTGAGGGGTGCTGGTTGCCTTTAGAGCCTATGGAGAGTTGGCAGGGGTCTGGTGCGTGCTTCTATTCACTGACTCAACCGAACTGGCACGGACTGATTGCTCCCCAGCGACCGGCGTACCGGTCACGGCTTTTTCCACTTAATAGGTCAGTGTGCCCATTCTGGTTCTTCTTGAACCGGAATGTACTCCGGGCGATACCTCAGGCGAACTCCCTTGTGTTTTGCTTTCGCTGTTTTCGTCAACTCGACACGAAGCTCGTGACGTTTGCCATCGACAGCGGGAGGAATAAATCCGAGTTCATAACGAAAGTGCAATTGCATCAGAATCGCATCCAGCGTTT
Organism: Acidobacteriota bacterium; assembly: GCA_003225615.1. Classification (GTDB taxonomy): domain Bacteria; phylum Acidobacteriota; class Terriglobia; order Terriglobales; family Acidobacteriaceae; genus QIAS01. The sequence goes on from QIAS01000174.1 coordinate 355, forward strand.
TTTCGTACGCTGCGGGAGGCACAGAAAAATATTCGCCTCCCGTGTGTTTCGCCATGTAGTGCATGATCTTAGCCTGCTCACCAATTAAGAAGTGCAGGTTTGGAGAACGAGAGTCCCTTATGCCGAACACGATGCCGGACGTTTCCAAGAAATCATCCACAAGCTTGTTCAGTTCACCGTGGGGCTGTCCTGTGTGGTCACCATGCAGAAACACGACGACGGGTAGCGGCTTCGGATTTCTCTGATAGGCATCACGAATGATCAGCCGAATCACCATACGGAATGCCTGCTCCCCAGCTTCATCGCTGGCGAACGTCCCACCTTCAAATGATATGGGCTTAAGTGTTTCGCCTAGTGCTTGGACAGCCTTATCGCGGTCTTCTGTCGGCAGCAAATCGAGTCGGCTGTCACCGTTGTCGCACCAATGGGCAACTCCGACGCTGTCATGGGTTTCCAGATGGTTGAGTGCGGCTCGAAAGAGTGGTTCCTGTCCGAGAAATTCTGCCGAGGCACCAAGTTTTGGCAGTCCGCTTTCGTTACAGATCACGACAAGCCAAAGAGTGATAGGTCGCGTGTCGAACCGCGCCCCGGCATCGAATGTGGTGATCGGGACTTCGCGCCGATTGTCAAAAAGGCGAAAGTCTTTCTTCTGGAAGTCTTGTATCGGCAGCCCACTATTGCGATCCTTGGTGATGACATCGACCAGCACCAACGAAGATTGCACTCGAATTGTCGGTGCGGGAATCGCGGGCTGCTGGGCTGAGAGGGTAGGGGACGCAAATACCGCAAACAAACAAATTGAGGCGATTCCGTGAAGGAACGTCTTCAACATAACTGGAATTCCAAGCCTCTCGTCCCCTGCTGCGAGTAAGATACGCACAATTGCCGAAGCTGGTTCCGTTGCTCGATGACGAAGAACCTGCGTTCGGCGGGAGGCATAAATGCAAACACAACTTCGGTACGTGATTAAGTTTGTCGCCGACATGGATAAAGCCGTGAAGTTCCATCGCGATGTGCTCGGACTAAAAGTGAAATTCGAATCGCCGGGATGGAGCGAGTTCGTGACGGGCGAAACCATTCTCGCTCTACACCCAGCTTCAGAGAAAAATCCAGCAGCAACGATCGAATTGGGTTTCACGGTCGCAGATGTCGAGGCTTTCTACCGGGACATGAGCGCCAAGGGCGTTCTGTTCACCATGCTTCCAAAGAAGCAGGATTTTGGCGGGGTACTGGCGCAATTCGTCGATTCCGAGGGCGCACATTGCAGCGTGGGCGCGGAAGCGGCGTAGGTAGCAATTATGAGCGCCTGTCGCCGATCTCTGTTCTCAACGGGTAGTCAACTATGATGGCGCGACCATCGGTCAAAGCTTTGACTGAATGGCGGACATTGCTCGGCACGATCCCCACTAGACCCGGTCGAGCAATCTGCTTCACGCCGTCGATGGTCAGTTCGAGTTCGCCTTCGATAACTTCGTAGACCTCTTCTTGCGCGTGGAAATGTTCGTGAATGGAGGAGTCGCGTTTGAAATCGTAGTGGGCGAAGGTCATGCTAGGCGAATGAAAGTAGCGTCCATACCATCCCGGCCGACGCTCAATGACTTCGAGTGTGCTCGTATCTATGAATGGCATCGCAGTGCTCCCGGCGAGCGATTCTAGCACCGCTTTTGGGGATTATTCGCTCGAGGGGAGTCAAACCTCAGCAGGCAATGGTTTCTTACTTCGCATACCAGAGCGAATACGGCGACCAACGGCTGCATGAGAGGCACTGGGTTTCACTCCACTGATGGAGGCAGACGGGGCAGACACCTCCCGTGTCAAACGTGTTCCAATCGTATCCGCATGTGCAGAACCATTTATCTTCTTTTCGGGGCGACCAGCCGCAGAGCGGGCAGCGGATGCGCGGCGGCTCCGATGAGCCGGGCTTCTTGTCTTCCTCAAGCTCGCGGTCTGGAGCAATGGTGGAAGCATCAGTCGTTGGACTCATCTTTTCGGCTCACTGAATTCTCTCTTCATGTATGTATAGGCAAACCGGCCAGCTCAGAAGCTGAACCGGCTGGAAAACTGGAAGCTGCGCGCACCGAACCGCGGCACCATGGCCAGTGGCGCACCGAAATTAGAGTTAGGCGCAGCTGTCCACACGCTGTTGTTCACCCCCGCATCCGGCTGTTGCGTGAGTGTGTACTGCACGTTGTCCACAGTGTTCTGCTGATAATTCGGATGATTGAATACGTTGAAGGCTTCAGCAGTGAATCTCAGCACGTAGCGTTCTCCCAAATGGAAATTTCGTGTGACATTGAAATCGAAATTCCTAACGTTGGGCCCACGGAAAGAGTTAAAACGCTCTCCCGGAACAATCGAGAAATTCACTTCCGGATTATCAAAAACTGCATTGTAAGGACGGCCGCTCGCGATGTTGATCACCGCACCGATCTCAAAATGTCTCAGCGGCCGAACCTCGGGACTCCAGGTACTGGCAATCACCAGACGATGAGGCTGGTCCAGTTGGGACGGACCGCGCTGCGACGCCTGATCAAATTGATTAAAGTAACCCGTACCCTGGTCAGTCGTCTTGGAATAGGTGTAAGCCACCGAACTGAGCAGTTGATGCGAATGATGGCGTAGCGAAAGCAGCAGGCCGTGGTAAA
>QIAS01000175.1 GCA_003225615.1 Acidobacteriota bacterium
AATCAATACTTATTTGGCACAGGCACGAGGCCTGCTGGGCGCCCGGCTTGTAGCACCGCCGGTTTTTACCGATACAGGTGTTGAGAAGCACAGGAAAGTGACTCACAGGCCAGGTCGAGTCGCCCATAGCGCAGTGCGCGCCGCCTGAAGGAAGCTGCGACAATCTCGCAAAAAAAAGACCCAAGCCGTTGGAGTACGGCATGGGTCTTCATTCAGGAGGCTTCCCCGGAGGCGAATCGGGGACCCTTTTCCCCGGATGAAACGCGTACAAACACCCTAACAATTCAAGAACCTTCGAGCCTGGTCGTCAGACAAAATGTCTTTAGGCTCGACAGACACGCAAATCCCGAACGCTGTTGAGTAATACTGCGGAGCCAAAATCCGCTCAATCGGGTAGCTCCTGTAGGAATTTCGGTACGACGCTGTACTTACGGATGGAGAGCACTGGATAAGGCGGCAACCTCAGGGGGCGTGCAGTATAGCGGGTGCGCTAAGCGGATTCAGGAATCCCGCATTTCAGAAGGGTAAAAATAACCGCGTTCGTACACCGACTGGCGCAGCGGATATACCCGAGCGCGGTCGGCATCGAAATCGAACCGTTCGCCGCATTCCGGACACCGCATCTTGCCGGTCTCGTGGCTCTGGTCTGCAACCACCCGGTCGATCGCCACGATCCACACCCCGCACTTCGAGCAGGTAATGCAGGGACAGTGAACTTTGGGCTCTTCTTCGGCCATGGGGAAATTATAAACGTCGCCGCCAGATTAACCCTGAGGATTGCCGGCAAAAAGTAATAATCGGCTATTACGAATTTCCAGGGTGGGAAAAACAGGTGAGTGCAGGAGAAAAGCTCTGCAAAAATTTAAAAGGCTGTGACATTGGTTATGCTCTAGCCGCCAGCTCCTGCGAGGGAGCCAACAGCGTGGAGGCATGCACCGTCACAGCCCTTGATGCAATCACTGCTTTCGCAGTTCCAAACCCCGGCTCCTCCTCGCAGAGTTTGCCGGTTTTTTCGGGTCTGGTTGCCCTGCGAGTTGCCTCGCCGGGCCAGATCACTCAGCTTACTTCGGACTGGCTAAGTTTTAATTTGAGCCAACCCTTTCAGCCGTCGACGGGGGCAACCTTAAACGCCTAGCCGATAAATGTCAACGCCGCTTTTTGGTGCAATTCACGATTTTTTCGGCCGCAAGTCGGACTCCCTCAATTCACTGAGGTGTAGGCCTTTAACTCGTCGCAAAATGATTCTTCCCCCTTTTCCACACCCCCTTGCACAGGGTAGTGAAAAAATCCAAAGTTCAGGCTCGGCCGGAACCAAGCAAACCTCTTGACGCGCAAGGTAATCTTAGAGATGTTTGCTGCAGACACCACGCAAGCATGCCTGATCTCGTAGCCTACGTGGACGGCGGTTCCTTGGGCAATCCGGGGCCGTCGGGCATTGGGGTAATAATTGAAGGCTGCGAGGGCCGCCGGATCAAAATTTCCCGCTGGATCGGACATCAGGACAATAACGTCGCCGAGTATGTCGCCCTGCTGGAAGCCCTACAGTGCGCCTTGGCCCTGAAAGCGGGGGCGCTGCATGTTTATTCGGATTCCGAGGTTGTAGTCCGGCAGATGACGGGCCAATACAATTGCCGCAGCCCGCGCCTCTATTCCCTGAACTGGATCTGTCGCAAGCTGGCCCGCTCCTTCCGGTTCACCATCTCGCACGTTGCCCGCGAGTTCAACAGCGAAGCCAACAGCCTGGCCAACTCCGCGGTGCGCATGGGCCACCGGTAACACGCTTTCAATGCCGCTTGAAAAACTGCACCGCCCGCTCGTGACTCTCTGCTGCTTTTCGCGACTTGAACGTTCCCAGATTGCGCCGCTTGCCGGTTTTTGCATTCTTCTTCCGCGAGTAGAGCCGGTACTCCCCTGATTTAAGTTTTCGAATCATTGGTGAAATGGTTCTCCAATTGTCTCTGCGTGCTTTGCGATTTCATCGCGCTCTTTGCGGCCAAAAGCTTTTCACCGCAAAGTGCGCGAAGATCGCGCGAAGGACGAAATAAAAGTCCGCAAAGCCCTATGATTCGCCCACGCAAGCAAAGGTTGGTGTTGCCACCTTGACCAAGGCCCATGTGACAACAGCCACAGACACTATTCTCCGCGCGCGCCCTATACTGCCATGATGGAGCTTGCGCCGGATCTTTTTGCCCCGCTGCGCCGTTACTGGGGATACAGTTCCTTCCGTCCCCTGCAGGAACGCATCGTGCAAAGCCTGCTCAGCGGCCACGACACCTGCGTCGTCATGCCGACCGGAGGCGGCAAATCTCTCTGCTACCAATTACCCGCGCTGGTGCTGGAAAAAACCGCGCTGGTGATCTCCCCGCTGATTGCGCTTATGCAAGATCAGGCAGCCCAGTTAGCCCAGATCGGAATCCCCGCCGCCGTGCTCAACAGCTCGCAGCCCGCCAGCCAGCAATCGCAAGTGATGCGCAAAGCTCGCGCCGGTGAGTACCGCCTGCTCTATCTTTCTCCCGAACGCCTGGCTCGAGCTGACACCATCGGCTGGCTGCAAAGCGTCCCCATCGCCTTTTTCGCCATTGATGAGGCCCACTGTATCTCCGAATGGGGACACGAGTTCCGCCCCGAATACCGCCAGCTCAGCTGCCTGCGCACTAATTTTCCCGACCGTCCCATCGCCGCCTTCACCGCCAGCGCCACTCGCCGCGTGCGCCACGACATTCTGAGCCAGCTCCAACTCCACGATTCACACAACTACATCGCCAGTTTCTACCGTTCCAACTTGCGCTATGTGATCAAAGAATGCGAAGGCCACGAACAGATGAGCGTGCTGACCACCGCCCTGCGCCATTACTCAGAAGGCAATGTCATCGTCTACGCGCCCACGATTGCGCGCGTTGAAGAGACCGTGGATGCGCTCGAGGAAGAAGGAATTCCCGCCGTCGCCTACCACGCGCAAATGGAAATGGATGCCCGCAAGCGCAATCAGGAGCGCTGGACGTCGGATGAAGTGCGCGTGCTGGTCGGCACCATCGCGTTCGGACTAGGCATTAACAAAGCCGCCGTGCGCGCCGTGATTCACCTCTCGCTGCCGAAGTCGATCGAGCAGTACTACCAGGAAGCGGGCCGCGCCGGACGCGACGGCGATCCCGCCGACTGTATTCTGCTCTGGCAAAAGCGCGATGCCGGGCTGC
>QIAS01000176.1:0-5460 GCA_003225615.1 Acidobacteriota bacterium
GCATTACTGCAGCCGGATTGTTATTGTCCGATCATTCGCGGGCAGCGCCCCACACTACGGATCCGCATGGCCGCTAACCGCGATCTTCCTAAGCTGAACAGTTCGTGTACTACCGTCGTGATTGCTCGGTAGAACGGTTCGCCCAAGACATCAGCTTGGCGAAAGATCGTTTATTTTGCCTCCATCCATTCGTCGGAGCCGCTCACTTTGACCGCTACATTCGTGATGGAAATGTGGAGAGGCTTGCCGTCGGCCGTCCCGGGGTGCTCGGTTGAGAAAAGCAGAGGACCAGCCTTTTTGTAGCCTATCCATTTTGCGGTAACGAGGCTCGGCTTACTGGGCCCACCACGGTGATAGACCATTGCCTGCACGCGGTAGTCTTTGCCCACGTAGAGGTCCGAAGTGTCGCCAGGCGTGTAACCCCCGGCTTCCGCCGGATACTTCACCGAGACCAGCGTGGCCGAGCCCGCTCCGATGGGCAAGTTTTTCGTACCTTCCTTGGTAATGGTGGCGCTCTTATCCCAATAAGCATGCAGCGGGAACAGAAGCCAATAATTGTCGTTGACGAAAGACGGTTCGACTTCGTTCTTCACCTGGTCAGACTGGCTGCTGAGCTGAGAGCTGTCGTAAGTCACCTTAACCGGCTTCCCGTCCTTATCCTTCCCTTCGTAAGAGACCTTGCCGCTCTTCGGCTCCCACTCCCACATGTGACTGACTTTAAACAATCCGGGAATTTCCCCGTTCCAGGTGTAGCGGATCGCTTCTACTTGCCCGTACGAATCAAGGCCATAGGCTTTGGCGATATTTTCAATAATTGGGTCGCGCTGTTGCGCCCAGGATGTTGCAGCAAGGACCAGCGCCCAAAATCCCATAAGACCGACGATGGTTAACCGGCTCAACCTTTTCATGGAGGTCCTCCTTCAGTGAATTAAACAAATGTCATGTTGGATTACGCCCAAGGGTTCACGGATACAAGAATTGATTGCGGCGTAGTTGACTCTACTCTAACGGTTTCCCAGAACATTGCAGTGCGGCCGATCTCTTGATCCGGCGCAAAGCAATAATGGCGGCGACTATTGTTAAGCCTCCGTATTCCACGAGCATTACCCAAGCAGGAAGCGCCCCCCAAGAATGCCCAAGGGCACGCAAATGCCATTGGACGTATGTGGGAATGATGCTCACGGTCCAGACGATGATCAGCAGCGTCGAGGCCGACGTCAGAAATGGCAGTAGCCAGAGCAGATACCATGGGAATACGACGGGCGCGCACAGAAGGGATGCTGCCATTGGCCAGGCAAATGCATTCGGAGACAACTCCCGCGCTGCTCGTCTTAACCAGATCGCAGTCACTAATCCCACGAGCACTGCCAGAGCAGCCAGCAACGGCGGAGGCGCCACTTGAGCGAGTGCGGCAAAAACAGGACCATTAAAGCGGAAACTCTGCACGTACGTGCCCAGTGAGCCGGTCGGAATGCGGCCGTGATTAAGAAATGGCACGTACAGGAGACTGAGAACGGCTGCCGCCAGCAGGGCGTCGCGAATGCGAACCCGCTTCCAGTAGAGTGGCAGTAATACAATCGGCAGAAATTTAACGGCTACAGCTAGCCCAAATGTTATGGCTGCGATCGTACGCCAACTGCGCGCGAGTGCGGCGACAGATATCACCAACAGCAGCACGCCAACAATATCAACGTGGCCGCTCCCCGCCGCCTCGATGGCCAACAATGGGTTCCAGGCATAGGCCAGAACGAGATGCGCGCCTCTTCCGCTAGTTCGCAGGAGATCAAGCAAAGCGAAAGCAATTCCGAAATCGCAAAGCACAAACGCTACTTTGAACGCAAAGACCGATTCCTTAACTGCGGTCACTGTACGAAAAAAAAGCTGCGCTCCGGGTGGATATGGGCTGGGTAGATCCGGGTTGTTCAAGTTGCGGGTTTCCGGGGTATGCAGCCCCTTAACGGCAGGATCGATGGGGACGACGATATAGGGGTTGTAACCGAGTCGCTGGAGGCGTCCATCCCAGACATAGCGATGAATATCATCATCGGCGCCCGGCGGCAGCCGAAGAAATTCAATGTGCCACACAGCCGCCAAGACGAGTCCAATGACGACAACGCGTCGGCGAAATCTTGACGTTGCGAAAAACTCACGGATCGCTAAGAGGTACACGATCCCCGCAACCGTCAAAGAGGTCATGAAGTACGGTCCACCCCTATCGCCAAAGTTGCGTGAGCAGATCGTTAGCGCCACGCACAACGTGGCGCCGAGGACGTACACTCTGCACTCGGGGGTGATCTTCACAGTTCTCCCGTGCCCGTCCGTAATTGTGCCGCCGAAAGCTCCCATTGCCTAAGCCATTCCGCCGTACGTGGCGCTCTTGCCGGAGCTAGACGCAACTCCGCTGCCAAGCGAGTCAGGTCGTCAGCTACATCAATATCGTAAAAAGGATCTGCGAAACCCACGGATAGCTGAAGAGCTCTTGCGCGCGACAAGAGTCTCTCCAGCGCGCTGCTGGTGCCCATTCCGTCGTGTGCGAAAAGCGTAGGGTGAGAAGTCTTTGCCCCGACAAGATAGTAGCCTCCATCGTGGGTCGGCCCAACGACTACGTCCTGGGCGGCCAGTGTTTCAAATGCGTTTTCGAGAACAGAACGCGGCAGATGTGGGCTGTCGCTGTTGAACGCAATCGTGCGTCGTTGATGATCGTCCGCGAAGTGCGCAAACACCGAAGTGAGGCCTGCGGCAAGACCTTCTCCTTTCTGCGCAATGACGCTCGCTCTGTGACCTGCTAACTTGGACAGCTCATCTACATCCGAGTCCGGGCACATGATGGCAACTTCCACATCGCTCAATGAGCGCGCCAGCGCCAGCGTGTCGTCCAGAAGACAGCAATAGAAATCAGTGACAGCCGCAGAAGAAAGCCTGGAACCCAAGCGGGTCTTGACCGCACCCGGCCTGGGTGCTTTCGCCATGATTACCAGCGTGCAGTTCTTGTTGCCCGAATGCGCGCTGGTCTGGCTCGAGGGTTCCATGAAAATGGGGAAATTATATACTCGACAAATGACAGCGGCACTCAAGACGTTCGCTGCAGTTGCGGCGATGATTGCTGGCCTAATTGTTCTAATGGCGCTTCCGTATAACGGCTTCTTTTGGGACCATGCTGTAGAGGCTTTCGTAGGTGTGATTCTGCTGGCGGGTGGATTGACCTACTTCTGGAAGCGTAGTCAGTTTGCAAAATGAAGGTATTCGGTACGCAAATATACGCTGCCGTCCAATCTGGAAAACTCAAAGAGCCGTTCGATGCCGCTATGGTGAAAAGAGCCTGTCCGGGATGGTCGGATCGGACGTATCACACCTTCCTCTCAAAACACGCGGTGGGTAATCCCGATGACAACACTCCGTTATTCGTGCGAATTCCGGGAAATGGCGACGCGGATTTACGCCGGCCGTGCTGTCCCGGCTCTTCGCCGCCGGAAATAATAGCGCACGATCAAGCTGAGAATGAACCAACCGGCGCCGACCGTGCCCTTCACCGTACCGCTGATCTTTGATTTTCCGATACGCGGATAGTAGCTCACCGGGACCTCAACCACGCGGAATCCAGCCAGGGCGCCTTTGAGGATCATCTCAACCGCCCAGCCATAGGTGGACTCTTCGAGTGCGAGCGCGCGTAGTATATCGGCGCGGCCAGCGCGGAACGGGCCGAGGTCACTGATTTTCACGCCATACAGAAGCCTGATCAGCAAGGCGGCGAGACGATTACCAAACACCTGATGCCAAGGCAAAGCCCTAGAACACTGCTTCTGCAGGCGGGAACCGAGCGTAATGTCCGCACGCCCCTCGATGATTGGTGCTAAAAGAATCGGCAGTTCAGACGGCCGATCGCTATAGTCGCCATCAAGGAACACAACAACATCAGGAGAATTTGCCGCCGCCAAGCCCGTGAGGCACGCTCGCCCGTATCCGCGGCGCGGTTCTTGAACCACGCGGGCTCCCATCTTTGCGGCGATCTCGGGAGTGCCGTCACTCGAATTGCTGTCCACAACAATGACTTCGGTGACGACATCGGAAGGCAGATCGGCCAGCACGCGGCCAATGGCCTGCGCTTCATTATGAGTAGGAATCACGACGGAGACTCGCACGTGGGCGTTGTTCAAGTGATTCTGGCCCGATTACCACCACGGCGAAGATGGCCACCGCTGCGACAGCCACGCGTCAACGCCCCATTTCTTGCCGGCGCTTCCGATAGCGAGGCCCAGCGACGCCATCACCGGAACCAGCAGTTCCCAGATCCACGCGGTTCCCCACTCAGACATCCAAAGGCTTGCAAGGTAGAGGAACGCGATGAAAGCAACTGGCCGCGTGAGCAGACCAATAACAAGGAGGATACCGAGCGAGATTTCCGTTACGGCCTGACCCGGCGCCGCCATCGCGGCGTGGCTAGCCACCAGACCCATGATCGCTTTCCACGCGGCCGGCGAGTGACCCTTCTCAATGTAGTAGTGAATGAGGCCGGCGTAACCCGCGGGACGGTAGAGGCCCTTACCCAAATTCTCGAAGAACACCGACACCAGCATAGCCCCGACCGTTACCCGGACGATTGCGAGACCGTTTGCCGCTTGCGGTTGGTGGGCCACTGTGGTCAGCTTATTTCGCAATGAGGTTGCGTTCGTTGACATGTTGAACCTCCTCGCCACCACTGGATGCTATACCAGGTTGGAAAGATTCGACAGACTCCAATGTTTTCTCGGCGAAACCGTGGGTACTGCGCCAAAGGGCCGTCCTGCCCGGCCCTGACATCTCGCGCTGGTGGCTCTGGTAGAATTTCGCTCCATGTCCGCCGGGCATCGACTGTCACCGCATCATCGGTTTCGCATGCAGCATCGCACTGTGATTGCGGACCGATCTACGACCCAAAATCGGCCACCAAATTAGTTAAGGAGGTCTCCGTGAGACTGCGAGTTCTCTCGTCGTTGCTGCTGCTCTTTTTTTCCGCATATCTGCTAGTGGCGCAAGCTCAATCGAGTGCGCAGAAATTCAGCCCGCCAACTCGCACCTTCCGGTTGACGTACAACTTCACGGTGAAGGATATTCCCTCCGGAGCGAAGCGAGTGCGCGTCTGGGTTCCAGTGCCGCAGACAGACCAGCATCAGACTGTACGCGTTCTGGAGGTCAAGGCTCCCACCAAAACGCGGATGACGCAGGATCCCGAGTACGGCAATCGCATCATGTATGCCGAGCTTGAGAATTCTACTTGGGGCAAAGCAGAGTTCACTCTGGAGTACGAGGTCACGCGCAAAGAATATTCGAAGGGCGATTACGCGCAACTCAAGCGAGCAGATCAGCAACCCATCGTCGTGCCCGCGTCGATGACCCGGTTGATTGAGCCTGACAATCTGATTCCCACGGATGGGAAAATCAAGCAGCTGGCGATCGAGGTAACCGGATCGCAGAGCGGAACGG
>QIAS01000176.1:5509-8663 GCA_003225615.1 Acidobacteriota bacterium
CGGCACGGGCTGGGGACGCGGCGACGCTGTCTGGGCCTGCGACGCCAAGCGCGGAAACTGTACAGACTTCCATTCTCCCTTCATCGGCATGCTGCGGGCTGACGGGATTCCGGCCCGTTTCGACATCGGCTTTCCACTGCCCGAAAACAAGGACAAGGGAGATATTGCCGGTTATCACTGCTGGGCTGAGTTCTATGCGCGCAAAACCGGCTGGATCCCCGTTGACATCTCTGAGGCATGGAAAGCGAAGCAGAAAGAAGATTATTTCTTTGGCAGCGTTGACGCCAATCGCGTTCAGTTATCCACCGGCCGCGACATCGCACTGTCTCCTAAGCAGGATGGTCCAGCGCTCAATTACTTTGTCTATCCGTATGTCGAGGTCGACGGCAAGCCGTACGAAAAACTCGACAAGCAGTTCAGCTTTGAGGAAGTAAAATCTTCGGAGTGAAGACCCGAGTTCGAACCGCCCAGGTGATGCCTCGGCGAAATAATCGGCACTACTTGACTAAACGAATCAGTAACGACAAACGCGCTTGTCGCCATCAAACCCGAATTGTCGGCATCCGTACAATGCGAATCGTGGGATTGCGCATTTGAAAGTGGCACCAGACGCGTCAAGCCTTACGTCGTGTTGATCGTATCGGGTGCCACGGTGTCGTCGTTAGCCAGTCGTCAAGCCGTCGCTCCAAAGAGCATTGCCTCGACTCTTGCGGCAGCCTCGTCCTGCATGTGTGGAAGAACGTGAGCATAAGTATCCAACGTAAAGGCCGTGCTCGCGTGTCCAAGCTGCTCAGAAACAACTTTGGGCGACACTCCGGCTGCCAACGCGATAGTGGCCGCCGAATGGCGCAAATCATAGAGCCTCAATCGTGGGACACCCGCAAGGTCGATTATTGATCTGAAGTGCTTGGCGAGATAGTCGGCACTGATTGGCTGTCCCGATGGCGTTGTGAAGATCAAGTCACGGGCCTCTGGATAGAAATCCTGCGCACCCACTTTAGTGTGCAGATCATGAAGAAGGGAAACAATCCAGTTCTGCAGCTTGATTGAACGACGGCTTCTCAAACGCTTGGTATCTGAGAAACACCATTTCCCGTTCAGTCTCCGGATGCTACGAACAACGCTAACCGTTTGTCGTGCCCAGTCAATGTCTTGCCACTTGAGACCCAAGTATTCACTCGGGCGCATACCAGTCGTGAGTGCGACTGCGAGTACTGGCCCATACTCTGTGCCCTCCGCAGCCTTGAGCAACACCCTCGCCTGTTCAACGGTCAGAGACCGCATTTCGTTTCGAACTTGCTGCGGTACTTTGAGTCCATCGGCCGGATTCTCAAGCAACAAGCGCCACCGCACGGCCTGCTGCATCGCACCTTTCATCAGCACATGCGCGTAACGGATAGTGCGAGCGGATAGGCCTCGTTCGGTCATATGCTGATACATCGCCTGAAGATCTAGAGGTTGCAGTGCGGCCAGAATTTGTTCACCGAGAACGGGTCGGACGTACCGGTGCAGCATGCCCTGATAATCTTGGAAGGTTTTTGGGCGTACTCTTGGTCTTACGGCTGTCTTAAGCCATCGGTCAAGGTATTCGTTCAGCGTTATCTTGGCCCCTTCCAGATCGCGGCCCAAGTCACGCTCTCTCAGTTTTCTTGTTAGATATGCTTGGGCTTCCCTCATACTGCCGTGAATCGTTCGGTTGTGATAGTTGCGCTTCTTGGTTTCGTGATCGCGGCCCAGATAGACCCGGATGAGCCATCTGCGGTCGCCTCGTGCAATGATTTGGCCAACTTTGCGAGCCATAGAGTTTCCTCCTTGGCTCGCAAGAGAGGCACACAACTGGCGCACTCTTGCGGCATCAAAGCACGGATATTCAGGTTGATCGAACAAAGAGTGGCTGATCGGCCGTAAGTCAGATTAGAGGATGCTGGCCGGTCGCCTCCTATCCGGCACACTTCTCGCACACAGCAAGTAAGGGGAGCGCGATGTTTCCGGTTGGCTGACGACACAACCCCATCACGCAGTCTCTGGCCAAATAGCCAACGAGAATGCCTTTTGGCCGAGATGCACTTACTATGGGGAGGGGCAAGATCCGATTGAAGAATCTGCCAGCGCTGATACAAGTGACCTTTGTCTCTGTGCTCACTGCAGCTGCATGGTTGCGGCCGCTGCCACGTTCGCGGCAATTAATGGTCAGCAAGCTAGCCGTAATCGCCATTGTCGTCTTTGTTCTTGCCCAGCTCGGCAGCCGCTGGCTCAGCTCTCTAGCCTCCTCAGTACTGCAAGACTGGCTTCCCGCCCCGTTGCTGCTGGTTCCGTATTGGCAGATCGGGTGCTTCTTTACGAACTCAGATGCGCAGACGGAGGGGCGACTCCACGCATTCGATCGCGCGTTCTTTCGAAGCCTCGGAATCCAACCAGCAAAAGTTTCGATTAGCCTTGCTGCCGGTGTTTACCTCGAACTGGCCTACGTCATGGTGTATCCACTCATCCCGCTTGGCCTTGTGATTCTGTACCTTACTGGCCTCCGCGACTTCGTGAATTACTACTGGATCGCAGTGTTAGCTGCTACCTATATATGTCTCACGATCACTCCGTTTGTCCGAGCAATGCCGCCAGGATGCCCAGCTCGAGAGTCAAAATGCTCAATCATTGGCTCCTGCGCCGCGCTAGCATTCACGCCATCACCTTCCCCAGCGCTCATGTCGCTTCTGCCTTGGCCGCAGCCCTGGTTCTGCTCCGGCTCGAACCCTGGGCAGGTTTGATTTTTCTCGGCGCCGCTCTCAGTATTGCCGTGGCTACGGTGGTTGGCGGGTACCACTACGCGGCCGACGTTCTGCTGGCCGTGCTGGCTGTTATCCTACTTTTTGTTGCGACGTTCTCGATATTGAAACCAGGGTAACGCAGCGGCCGCCGGGATGGTGGGCCACAACGGTTGGGGAATATGAGTATAGTTTGCATTCGACGTAAACTGCACGCAGCCGGCTTCCATCTGCGTCAAGCTCAGGTTGTCGCGAAGGCCATGAAATCGCGCTCTCACCCGATTGTGGCGCATATCGTGCCGATCCGCCGGTGCAACCTGTCTTGCGCTTACTGCAACGAGTACGACGATTTCTCGAAACCGGTTGCAACCGCCGATATTTTGCGGCGCGTCGAT
>QIAS01000307.1 GCA_003225615.1 Acidobacteriota bacterium
GCATTCCCTTTTATGTAGCGGCGCCGTTCTCCACGATTGATCTGAAAACCTCTGACGGCAGCAAGATTCCCATCGAGCAGCGCAACCCCCGCGAGATCACGCATATCGCCGGCAAATCCATCGCGCCCGAGGGCGTGCAGGTGGAGAATCCGGCATTTGACGTGACTCCCGCGAAATACGTAGCAGCCATCATCACCGAACGAGGCATTGCACGTGGCCCGTATGAGGATTCCCTGCGTAGACTAGCGGAAGAACCGGCGACGGTCCTTGGCTAGAACTCATCACTTGCAGGTTAGTAGTTGGCCGGCGAAGGTTTCTCCTAGTGCAGACTCGCAAGTTGA
>QIAS01000308.1 GCA_003225615.1 Acidobacteriota bacterium
ATGGTTCCGGAGGCGGCCACGCCACTATGTCGGAGCCCGCTGAGCTACTGGCCAGCCACGGATTTGCGGTCTACATCCTGCACTACTTCGACCGGACTGGCACGGCCTTCGCAGACAAGCAAACTATATTCAGCAAGTTTCCCGTATGGATGAAAACGCTCTGGGATGCAATCACCCACGTGGAACAACAACCCTCTGTCGATCCCGAGCGCATTGGACTGTTGGGCTTTTCCCTCGGCGCATACCTTTCGCTCTCCGATGCCGCCATCGACAAGCGCATTAAGGCGGTAGTCGATTTCTTTGGCGGCTTGCCCAAAGAGATGAAAATCTTCATGCGCCGCCTCTGTCCGGTCCTCATCCTGCATGGAGAAGCCGATCCGACTGTGCCGGTCGAGGAGGCCTATCACCTGCAGCAGGTACTCGAAAAGAAAGGCATCCCTTACGAGATGCAGATTTATCCCGGAGCCGGGCACGGCTTCACCGGCGAAATTTGGCGTGATGCCGGATTGCGGCAGACGGAACTTCGGTGAGCGGAACTTCCAGGCCCGGGCTTGCGTAGATTAGAGAAGAGGCACTGTCATGTTCACATTTCTGCTTTGGTGCGTTCTGTTTGTCATGTGCTGGCCCCTGGCCCTGCTGGCATTGATTCTGTATCCGTTTGTGTGGCTCCTGCTAATGCCGTTTCGGCTAGTTGGAATCGCTGTCCACGGCGCTCTGGCGCTGGTCTGGGCTGTGGTCATGTTCCCGGCACGGCTGTTGAGCACACCATTCCGGCTTGCGCACTAGCTCTCAGCCTTCCATCACTTTCAGGTTCGGGCTGATGATCAATGTCGGTTCGGTGCCGCGCTGTACATCGTCGGCGGTAAGTCCCGGAGCAACTTCCTCCAGCACCAGGCCGGTAGGTGTCACGCTGATGTAGGCCATCTCCGTCACGATGTTGTTCACCACTTTCACGCCGGTCAGCGGCAGCGTACATTTTTTCAGAATTTTTGGCTGGCCTTCGCGGGTTGTGTGCTCCATCGCAATGATGACACGCCGTGCCCCCGCCACCAGGTCCATGGCGCCACCCATTCCCTTCACCACCTTACCGGGAACCATCCAGTTTGCGAGGTTGCCTTCCTCGTCTACTTCCATGGCGCCGAGCACGCTCAGGTCGATGTGACCGCCACGAATCATGGCAAAGGAATCGGCGCTGGAAAAATACGCCGTGCCTCGCATCTCACTCACAGTTTCTTTCCCGGCATTGATCAGGTCAGCATCTTCCTTGCCTTCGAACGGATAAGGACCGATTCCCAGCATGCCGTTTTCGCTCTGAAGAATCACGTCGATCCCTGATGGCACATGGTTCGCCACTAGCGTAGGCATACCGATACCCAGGTTCACGTAAAATCCATCGCGCAACTCGCGCGCGATACGCTTCACAATGCGCTCGCGTTTTTCAACGTCCTTGCCGACTTTGGATGGTGTTGCCATACGTAGGTCCTCGGTTCCCGACTACCGGATATCACTCGGTACCAGGTACTCGGTACTGGGTACTCTTTCTCACGGTTCTTTTCTCAATGCGTTTTTCGTACAGTTGGCCCTGGAAAATGCGCTTCACAAAAACGCTGGGCGTGTGGATCATGTCCGGATCGAGCTCGCCTGGTTCCACGATGTGTTCGACTTCGGCAATAGTTACTTCCGCGGCAGTGGCCATCATGGGATTAAAATTGCGCGCGGTTTTGCGGTAAACCAGATTGCCCCATTTGTCACCTTTCCATGCTTTGATCAACGCAAAGTCCGCTTTCAAAGCCCTTTCCATAACATAAGTGCGCCCGTTGAATTCGCGCGTTTCCTTGCCTTCTGCAACAATCGTGCCTACACCCGTGGGTGTGAAAAATGCCGGAATACCCGCGCCAGCCGCGCGAATGCGCTCGGAAAACGTGCCCTGCGGGACCAGATCGAGTTCTATTTCGCCTTTCAGGACCTTTTCTTCCAGCAGCTTGTTTTCCCCAACGTAAGTGCCGATGTGTTTGCGAATTTGCCCCGCTGACAGCAGCAGTCCCATGCCAAATCCGTCGATGCCCGCGTTGTTGCTGATCGTGGTCAGGTTGTTCACACCCTTGCGCACGAGCGCGCGAATCAGGTTCTCCGGAATGCCGCAAAGTCCAAAGCCACCAACCATGATAGTCGCGCCATTCTGTATATCGCGGATCGCCTCCTCGGCGCTGTTCACGACCTTGTGCATGGTCCCCTTCTCCCAAAAGACTCAAATACCAGCCTTACCGAACCCGCGATTCTATCGCAATGTCAGCAGTGTCGTCGCTTTTGGCACGCGCAGTTGACGAGTGCGGGTAAGCGGGTTACCCTTTCCCGACTCACCCGACCATCTTCTCGCGGGAATTAAAATTCCATACAGGAGCGTTTCATGAAGAACGTCTTTCTTGCGTCCGTGTTGGTAATTGTCACCGTTGCGGTCGCACAAACCGGTAAAGAGACCAAGAAAGCCAGCTCTTCGTCCGCCGGCAATGTCGAGCAGCAACTGATCCAGATGGAAAAGGACTGGGCGCAGGCAATCGTGAAGGGCGACGAAGCAACTTTGGAACGGCTCGAGGCTGATGACATCACTACGACCCAAGACGACGGCAGCGTGACCACGAAGAAAGATGACATTGCCAATCTAAAATCCGGCGACACGAAATATACATCTCTGACGGAAGATGACTTTCACGTCCGCACCTACGGAAATGCTGCGGTTGTAACCGGCCGCTATGCCACAAAGGGAGTCACGAAAGGCAAAGAATTCGAAACCAACGGCCGCTTTACCGATACCTGGGTAAAACGAAATGGCCGCTGGCAGGCGGTGGCGTCGCAGGACACCCTGATTGCAAAGTAGTGACGCAAATTTCAAAGTTTCAGAGTTTCAAAGTGCAAGGTTTCTCAAGCACATACCTGTTCACGATTAATAATTCAATCCCTCCGTGTCCTTCGTGCCCTCTGCGGTTTAACTTGCGGTTTTCGTAGTTGGTGAGCGCGTTCAAATTCCATGGCCAGCTCACGCGTATCCAGGGTTTCCCGGATCTGCGCCAGACGCTGCTCAAGTTTCAGCAGCGCATCTTGAATATTTTCTTTGTTGGTGAGAGCAATATCGCGCCACATTGAGTAAGGACTGGACGAGATGCGCGTCATTTCCCGCAGCGCACGGCCTCCGGCTTCCAGTAGTGACGCGTCTTCTCCGAACTCCTCGACCAGGGCCGCTGCCAGAGCAGTTGAGATCATCTGGGGCAAATGGCTGATCCAGGCACAAAGGCGATCGTGCTCCGTCGGATCCATGCTGGCAATTCGCGCCCCGATTCTCTCCACCCATTCCAGAAAATCGCCGCTGATGCCAGCATAAATGTTCTGCCCCGGCGTGGGGGTGAAGAACCAGGCGGCACCGCGAAAAAGATCGGGGTCGGCGAATTCGACGCCCGCATGTTCTTTTCCTGCCATCGGGTGTCCTGCAAGAAAACGGCGGCCAGCATTCGCGCCGAAAACATCAAGCGCCCGGGCCACCACCTGAGTCTTAGTGCTTCCTACGTCTGTCAAAAGAGTGCGCGCAGGAAGAACCGGTCCCAGGCGCTCGATTAGATCAATGATGGCGCCCACAGGCGTGGCCAACACGACGATCTGACTAGCGCGAGCTGCGTCAGAAGGATTGGTTCAATCGCACCCTTGTCGCGGGCGCGCTCCAATACCGGCGCGCGATCACATCCCACAATTCGGCCGCGGAACCCATGTTCCTTGAGCGCCAGGGCAAGCGAACCGCCGATCAGTCCGGTGCCCACAATTGTGATCTGGCGTATGGAGTTCATTCCGGCGTGTGGGCGAACTCATAGACTTCGGCCTTTTTGCCCGTGCGCTCCAGCGTGGACTGCAGCGTGTCCTTGCTGGTGCTGCGATAGGTAATTCTGCTTCCCTTATCCGGCCGCTCGAAAACCGCTTCTCGGTTGGGTGTCCAACTAACAAGAGGATAGCTATACACCTGCGCCTTCTCCTCCCAGCCCACCAGCCCGGGATTGAAATGCTTCAACCGCAATACCGGCCCGGCAGGAGTCTGCTCGATAGTCAGGAATTCGTACATCTGGACTTTTCCGCCCTTAATGTAGCGGAACATGCCAATCATGCTGTCTCCCCCCACCTCACTCCAGTGCTCGTCAATAATGCCACCGTCCATCTCACCGCGATTGTGTCCGGAAAGAAAGGTGAGGTCGTCGAGTTTGGCTTTG
>QIAS01000309.1 GCA_003225615.1 Acidobacteriota bacterium
GCAAGCCGTCGAGGGATGGGACCGCTATGTCGCGCTCACGGAGGCGCGGATAGATCGTGAGCAGCGCGACCTCGCGCATTTCCTTTGGATCGATCTGATGCCCGAGGAGCAAAGAAGGAGGGCAGAAGCGCAGCTGAAAAGTGGGCAAGTCGTTATCGACAAATTGCGAACTGAGGACCAAGGAACACCGATCAAAACGCCGGGCGCGCTCATCCATCACTGGATCGGAATCGCCTTTATTCCGAAAGCGACACTCCAGCAGGCGCTTGCGCTGGTACAGGACTACAACAACCATTACAAAGTCTATAAACCTGAAGTTGAACGTTCCCAGCTCATCAGCCGCAACGGCAATGATTTCAAAATCTACATGCGATACCGCAAAAAGAAAATCATTACCGCGGTTCTAAATACCTATCACGACGTGCACTATTTTGTTGTTGACGCCAATCAAGTGGAAGATCCAGGCACTCCGAGGGAGCACGAGCGCCCGGAGGATGATCAGGATGGATTCATGTGGCGGATGAACACCTATTGGCGATTTGAGGAAAGAAACGGCGGCGTGTATGTTCAATGCGAAGCCATCACGCTCACTCGCAGCGTTCCCGTCGCGCTGCGCTGGCTGATCGAGCCTTACATCACCAGCATTCCTCACGAGTCGCTTACTGAAACCATGAATCACACGCGCGACGCGCTCGCTGCGCCGGCTCCGCAAGTTCAGAACCCTAAGTGAAAAGTCGTGTTGACGCCCCGCTGGATTAGCCTTTGTCGCCCTATGGCTTGCGCGGGCGCCCTTTCAGGATCTTTGGATAGTTACCCCAGGCCGCGACTCACAAGATCGCGCACCATGCTGAGGAATTTCTCGACTGGCTCGGCCTTACTCAGAAAGCAATCCACATTGTCCAAATGTTCCGGGACAATGCCCGAGTAGAGCATGATGGGGACGTGCGGCCTGATTTTTCTGATCTCTTTTGCAAGCTCCGTGCCGGTGAGTCCCGCCAGCATGTGGTCCGAGATAACTAACAATACGGAAGACGTCCGAAGCATCTGAAGCGCCTCGGAAGCAGAAGTTGCGGCGAGAACCGAATAACCGTTCTTTTCAAGCACCGCCCTTCGCAGACGAAGGTGGCTCTCATTGTCCTCCACGCAGAGGACGACGCTCTTGATGGGTTTGACTGCCGGGCGCATGCCGCTCCGCCTCCGTTTCGGTCTTGCTCGAGCAAGGATCTGAGTTCGGTGTTACGTAGCTTGGCGTGGGTTATCACCGAGGGTTGGTCGCAGGAGCGCTAAGGGGCCTTTCCGACCCACCAGAGGACCTTGCCCATGATTCGCCAGTCGTGATGACCTTGCAGGGTGAGTGCCTGGTACTCGCGGTTTTCCGGGACCAGAACTTCAGTATGGTCGTAGCGAACCAAGCGGGAGACGGTCAGCCCGTTCTTTTTGTGCCACATGATCACGATTTTTCCATACAACCCTTCGCGTTCAGTCTGCGAAGCGTCAACGGCTACGATGTAGCCGTCATGCAGGAGCGGCACCATGGAGTCTCCCCTGACTTGCAGACAAAGGGTATGTTCCGGATTCGGACACCACTCTTTGGGGGCGGCAATCATGCTGTCTGGCACTTGTTGTTCAAAATCCACAACATCGTCGCCCTTATAGCCGTGAGAGCCCGCTACGACTTTCAAAAGGGGAATGGCTATCAGCTTGTCTATTTGCTTCTTGGGGCCGCTTCCCGCGTTCACCATCGCGAGGGGAGTTAACCTGTTCGCCCGCAGACGGCGACGAAACGCAGGCAGCACCCGCATGACATCGCTGGAACGAAGACCAGCGCGTCCCCAGAGATACCAACAGAGTGGATCAGGAGCAAGATTTCCGAGATGGAGGTACTGGCCAGGGGAGGGCTCAAGCACGCCTCGTTCCCAGCGCGAGACCGACATGGCGGAGCAGCGCAGTCTTTCCCCAAAACCGGTCTGAGAGAGCCGCAGTGCTTCGCGCAGCTTACCCACTACCCTGGCCCATTCCGGCTTGGAGGATTCTCGCACGTTTTCTACACTTCTTCGCATAACACCACAGATCTGATTACGCTCGTCGCGGACTAAACCAACGCCGCAAGTGGAGGAAAGAAGCTTTCATGCCGGAGCAGTGCCCGAATGCCGGCCATCAGCTCCCCACTCGAATCCTTGCAAATCGCAGCCTCGAATCCTGCTGCCCGCGCCTCCTCGGCAAGCTGGGAAGTCAAGAACATGGTGTAAAGCAGCATCGGCGGGGTGGGTGCTTCCTTGCCGATCTCTCGTGCCGCCTGAATTCCATTGAGCATCGGCATTAAGAAATCCATGACAATGAGGTCAGGCCTCAGTTCGAACGCCTTAGCTACGGCATCGCGGCCGTTCACCGCTTCGGCGCATACTTTCCAATCCTCGTTGGTCTCGATCAGGACGCGAAGCGCTCGTCGAACCAGAGCGTTGTCGTCCGCGATGAGAATGCGAGTCGGCATGCCAACCTCCACAAGTCCGATTTTCGGAACCAGCGTTGGTGGCTTCGGGAGGAGTTCGCCCACACCTGCCTTGGGGGGCGAGGCCTAGAGAAACGGCCAGCGGGAGTGCCTACTACCACGATTCTTCACCGAGCCTTGCGGAAGCGCAATACAGTTAATACTGTACGCTAGCGTACGGAATAGTGCAAGACGCCCTACTGTACGCTAGCGTACATTGGGTCACAAAGCGTGCCAAACCCTTAACCATTGCGATATAACTTTGCGGCATAGTATTCCAGGTTTTTAAAGAGTAGACTTCAAGTGTCTCGTCTAGCATCTTTCCGCCGCGCCTTACGGTGACGGTTCCTTGCGAAATCAGATGTTCTACCGCGTAAGGAGCCGTTATGACACAGAACTCATCCCGCCGTCTTGCAAATTCCGCCTCCAAACGAAGCGCACAACACTTTGACGGGCATTCCATCCATAACGAAATCCTGCTCGGCTTGCCGAAGAGCGAATGCGACTCATTGTTCTCGCACCTGGAGTTCGTAGAGCTGCAAACCCATGCCGAGTTGCAGGAAATGGGTGAACCGATTAAATACGCTTATTTTATGAATAGCGGCCTGGCTTCCATTCTGACCGTGATGGGCGATGGAAAAAGCGTCGAAGTGGGGCTCGCGGGCAAAGAAGGTTTCGTGGGGGTGCCGCTGGCCGCCGGTTTTGCCAGCAGTCCCACACGCGTCGTCGCTCAGGTTAGTGGGAGCGCGTTCAAAGTGAGTGCGGCGAACCT
Organism: Acidobacteriota bacterium; assembly: GCA_003225615.1. Taxonomy (GTDB): domain Bacteria; phylum Acidobacteriota; class Terriglobia; order Terriglobales; family Acidobacteriaceae; genus QIAS01. The sequence continues at coordinate 3,261 of QIAS01000309.1, forward strand.
GCTTGATTTGCTACGCCGATGTCCGCAATTGGAAAAACAGCTGCATCGTTTTTCGCAAACCTTGGGCCTGCAGGCAACCCAGGTTGCGGCCTGTAACCGGTTGCATGAAGTGGAAGAACGACTGGCGCGATGGCTGCTGATGAGCCAGGACCGGATTGGCGGCGATATTGTTCCGCTCACCCAGGAGTTTCTCGCGCATATGTTGGGAACCCGCCGAGCCAGCGTAACCGTTGCTGCTGGAATCCTTCAAAAAGCTGGTCTCATTACATACGATCGGGGAAAGGTAAAGATTCTGAACCGAGACAAACTGGAAACGGCGGCATGCGAATGCTACGAAACG
>QIAS01000191.1 GCA_003225615.1 Acidobacteriota bacterium
CGAACAGCAATCAGTTCGGGAGCGCCTGGCCAAGAATTTTCGCTACATCATCTGCCAGCGGCTCTTGCCCAAAGCCGATCGCCACGGGCGCGTGCCGGCCGTGGAGATTCTGAAATCCAATCCTCGCACCCGCGAATGTGTCGAAAGCGGCGAGAAGCCGGGAAAAACCATTCTCGACGCAATGAAGTCCGGGGAAGCGGACGGCATGCAGCACTTCGACAGCGAAATCGCCAAACTGGTGCGCTCGGGACTGGTGGATCTGGAAACGGGGCTGTCTTACGCAAGCAATCCGACGGTCCTGGGGCAGGAACTGGCACGATAATTATTGATTATTGATTGTCGATTTCAAAACCCGGCGAGCGGTCTGAACCAACGGTTTTCATTCAACAATCAAAAATCAACAATCAACAATCGCAGTCTCTCCCGTATCATCTCCCTCATGTCCGCCTTGCCCGAATCGCCCTCGATTCTCAGCTTTGAAGATGCTCGCCATGTAGTCGAAGAGCAGGCTGCGGGGCTGGCGCCGCGCGGCAAGGAATCGATTGATCTACTCCATGCTTTCGGACGGGTGCTGGCTGAGTCTTTGATCGCGGATCGTGATTTCCCTGCTTTTCCCCGCGCCACGCGGGATGGCTATGCTGTGCGATCTGCAGATTTGAAGCAGGTGCCTTCATCCCTGAATGTGATCGGCGAGATTAAGGCGGGAGTCCTCCCAAAAGATCTTCCTGTGAAGCTGAACTCCGGAGAGGCGGTGGCCATCATGACCGGAGCCCCGGTCCCGCCGTGCGCGGACTCCGTTGTCATGGTGGAGTACACGACGCCATCGGGAAATCGCGTTGAAATCAGCCGGCGCGTGAATAGTGGCGAAAACGTTGTAGCAAGCGGGGCGGAAGCACGCCGTGGGGACGTGTTGCTGCAACCCGGAATTCGCCTGCACGCCGCGGCGATCGCGATCGCGGCGTCTGTTGGGAAGACCAAACTCGGCGTCTATTTGCGGCCACAAGTCGCGGTACTTTCAACCGGCGACGAGGTGGTGGACATCCATCTTCAGCCCGGGCCAAATCAGATTCGCAATTCGAACAGCTATTCGCTCGCAGCGCAGATCATCGCTGCAGGAGCAGACCCGGTGCTGCTGCCCGTCGCCCCCGATGAGCCCGCACGATTAAAGGAATTGATTGTGCAAGGACTGCAAAGCGACCTGCTCCTTCTCACCGGCGGCGTTTCGATGGGCAAGTACGACTTGGTCGAGCAGGTGCTGGCGACGATGAAAGCCCAGTTCTTCTTCACTGGAGCACAGATTCAGCCGGGTAAGCCAATCGTCTTCGGGCGGGTGGCGGGAAAATATTTCTTTGGCCTCCCGGGAAATCCTGTTTCTACCATGGTGACCTTCGAGTTGTTTGCAAAACCTGTGATCGAGGCCCTGGGCGGCATGAGTCCCCAAAAACTCGTGTTCGTGCACGCCCGGCTCAAGGCGGAGGTCAAGACCAAGACAGGGTTGAAGAGATTCTTGCCCGCAGTCCTTTCCGGGGAGTTTGAAAAGGCCGAAGTTGAGCTCGTGCGCTGGCAGGGTTCAGGCGACATCGCAGCTACGGCACGCAGTAACTGCTACATCGTGATTCCGCCGGACCGCGAGCGCATTGCGGCAGGTGAGTGGGTGCCCGTATTAATGCGGTGAGCGCAGGTTGCAGAAGAATAAAAACGGCCACGCTGGTGATCGGCGTGGCCCTTGTTGGTTTGCTTGTTACTGACTACTCCTTCGCTGCATCCAGCGGAGGCGCAGGCGTGGGCTCGACGTTCTGCGCGGCGGGCACTTGCCTTGGCGCTTCCATCGGAACTGCCGGGCCCTTGATATTCACCGTCGCCAGAACCTTCTCCAACTTTTGGAACACATCTTCGGAATTCACTGTGGCGAGTTCCTCGACAGTGCCGGGCGAAGTTTTCGCCATTCCGAGGACGAACTCATAGCAAGCTCCATCCTGGAACAGATGGTAGTAGCGGGCGTTGGAGTCCTTGTTCCCGTCTTCGACTTGGTTGAATTCAAGCGCGCCGACTTTCACTTTGGCGGACGAGATTTCTGAACCCGGCTTGAGATCGCCCGGCTTAAGTTCACCAGATTTGATCTCGCCGGCGTTATTCTCGGTGGTCTTAGGCTCGGTCCCTGGCTTCGGAAACGCAAACTGCTCACATTCCGACGCGCTCAGATGCCGGTGCACGCTCATGGTGAGGAAGGCCGAGAGCAAGTCGGTGCCGGGATAGGAATTACGGGGCAGTTCGATAGCTGCAACAGTCACTCCGCCAGGTTGCACGAAGTCCATCTGCACCGGACCGGAAGTCGGCCAGTCAAGCTGTGCGTCATCGCCAGTCTTCAGCGAGTACTTTCTGGGATATCGGAGCGACACGCCGTAAGTGCGATTTACGTAGCTCACGGTGGACGAGCGTTTCACTTTCTTTGCCAGCTTCTTGGGCAGCTGCGGGTCGGAGATGGCGAGCGTAGATGGCGAAGTTGGCGTCATCGAAGTGATCGGCTGGGTTGAGGGCATGCTCTCAGACTTGACCGGCTCTTTCTTTGAGCAGCCATTCAGTGCCAGGAGCGTGGCCCCGGACACGATGCCGATGGCCAGCAAGCCGACGAACATCGCGGTTTTTTGTTTAGAGCTGGGTTTCGAGTTGGATTTGGAACCCGTCTGTGCTTCCTTTACGGAGCGCGGATTATCTCCTGGTTTCGAATTCAGGTTGAGTTGCGTAAATTGCGTCATAGTGGCCTCCCGTGGTGGTTTCTCCAGTCGCTGAACAGAAGGCACGATCGCAGCCATTTCCTAAGTTGCTGATTACCAGTAAGTTAGTCTATTTCAGGCGTACCCAGAATGTGGCCCCCAGAACACATTGTGGTGGACAAGACACATGCCGAAAGCGTCAGCTGGCACGAGCGTAATGTCGCCAGCGAAGGACTTGGAATATAAGATTTTGGAAGCGGGAACTCGCAGCAGTGATTCTAGTCAAGCAAAAGCCCAGTGCAGGGAGTCCTTATATGTTTGGTACCCAGCGTCGCGTCATCTACGAGTTAGCCGTCGGAACCCCCAGTATGTTGTTGTGCCTGTGCGTGCTCGCCTTCAGCCAGCCATTTTTTGGGCAGTCACTGGGCGATGTGGCTCGCAAAGAACGGCAGAAGCAGCAGAGTAGAGATACGCGTCCGGCGAAGAAAGTGATCAGCGACGAAGACATGCCGGATCATCCTGCGTCTGAGTCCCCACAGAGCTTCAGCAAAGACCACAAGAGCAGTGATTCAGCGTTGGACCTTTCATCAGAGGACGGAAAGAAGTCGGCGCAGCAGTGGAAGGCAGAAATTCAGGCGCAAAAGAACCTGGTTGCATCTTTACAGAAGGCACTCGACCGGCTGAACTCCTCGATCGATTTTGTCGACGCAAATCGTTACGTGGGTGGTGCGCAGTATAACCAGACGCAGATACAAAGGCAGCAGCGGGCGCAACAGGTGCAAGCACAGCCGGATGAACAGAAGCAGAAGTTGGAAGCCATGCAGGAAGCGGCGCGGCGCGCAGGATTCGGTAATGCGGTGTACGATCCCTAATCGCCCAAAAGCAGTTCGGCAGGTTCATCTGACGCTCTGAACTTCAGATCCTCCCATACGCGAGATTCATTACTGTCATAATCACTAATTTATGGAGCCTGCCACATCCGCGGCATTGCTGGACGATCGATGGTTGCCGAAATCCATCCTCTGTCTGCGGCATTACAATCGCCACAAATTTCTACACGACCTATTAGCCGGCGTGACGGTCGGCCTGGTCGCCTTGCCGCTAGCGATGGCATTTGCCATTGCTTCCGGGCTGACGCCACAAGCCGGCATTTACTGCGCCGTGGTTACCGGATTTCTCATCTCCGCGCTGGGCGGTTCCAAGACGCAGATTGGCGGCCCGACCGGAGCGTTCGTGGTGGTGGTTGCGGGAATTGTCGCGGCGCATGGGGTGGATGGCTTATTCATGTGCACGGTCATGGCCGGCGTTCTGCTGATTATCATGGGCGTGACCGGAATGGGGTCGGCGGTAAAGTTTATTCCGCGGCCGATTGTGATTGGTTTTACTAACGGCATCGCAATCCTGATCGCCAGCACGCAGATCAAGGATTTCTTCGGGCTGCAGATCGATAAAGTGCCCGGCGTTTTCTGGCTTCGAATGGAGACGCTGGCCAGCCACCTCCGCACTTTGAACTACGATGCGACGACGCTCGCGGTGGCTACTGTCGTCATTTTGATTGTTTGCCGAATGATTTCATCGCGTGTTCCGGGACCGATTGTGGCATTGCTGGTGGGGACGGGCGCAGTCATTATTTTCAAGCTTCCGGTCGAGACGATTGGAACGCGCTTTGGCGGAATTCCAAGTGGCTTGCCGCATCTCGTCATTCCCAAGTTTCGTTCTGACCTGATTCATAGCCTGCTAGGACCAGCGGTGACGGTGGCCATGTTAGGGGCGATTGAATCTCTCATGTCGGCGGTGGTTTCGGATCGCATGAGCAACGACCGGCATAATCCGAATGTTGAGCTCGTGGGACAAGGAATTGCCAATATCGCTTCGCCCTTGTTCGGCGGACTGCCGGCCACGGGCGCCATCGCACGCACCGCCACCAATATCCGCGCCGGAGCGCAGTCGCCGGTCGCGGGGATCATTCATTCCGCGACTTTGTTGTGCATTCTGTTGTTTGCCTCGAAGCTGGTGAGCTTTGTTCCCATGTCGGTGCTGGCGGGGATCCTGCTTGTCGTCGCCTACAATATGGGCGAGTGGCGCGAGATTCCACAACTACTAAAACTTACCAAAACCGACATCAGCGTTTGGCTGGTGACGTTCACTTTGACCGTCTTCGCAGACTTGACGGTTGCAGTCGAAGCCGGGATGACTCTGGCAGCGCTGCTCTTTATCAGCCGCGTGGCCGCAACTACCACGGTTTCGCAGGTCACCGATGATTACATCGAAGATGGTCGTGTGCACATTCTGCAGGACAAAGACATTCCCTATTACGCCACGATTTTTCGCATACACGGCCCGTTCCTGTTCGGCGCCACGGATAAGATTTCCGTGGTTACCGAGAAAATCCACCGCCTGCCTCCGGTGGTTATTCTGCGCCTTCGTAATATGACCGCTCTCGATGCTACTGGGCTCTTTGCCTTGGAAGAGATTGCGAAGCAGCTTCATTCCACGGGCCGTACCCTGATTTTGTGTGGAGCTCGCGAGCAGCCTGCCAAACTGATCCATCAGGCCGAGTTCGAAGCGGTGGTTGGCGCGGCCAACATCTGCGAAAACGTGCAGCACGCGTTGCGCCGGGCTGAAGAAGTGTTTGAAAAGCTCGAAGCCAAGGCGGCAGCCGCGAAGTAATCTTGTGCGCGCGGCGCAAGAAACTCCGGAATTGGACACGGAATTACACTTTCCCAGTTTCGGCTCTCGTCTACGACTTTCGCTGGATTGCCCTTTTACCCTCATGGGCTTATAGTCTGCTCAGGCAGAGGGATTCCCATGCTGCGCATGCTGCTTCACTGGGTTTTGACTGCACTGGCCATCTGGATCGTGTCCCAGGTGGTGCCGGGTTTCGTAATTTCGGGGCCAGCCACTGCGCTGATCGCTGCCCTGGTGATCGGCCTGATCAACGCCACAATCGGACTTCTCCTCAAGATCATCACATTCCCACTCACCATTTTGACGTTAGGATTGTTCTGGTTCGTCATCAATGCCGTCATCATTGAGCTGGCATCGGCGTTTGTGCCCGGGTTTCATATTCTGAGTTTCGCTTCGGCGTTCTGGGGTGGGATCGTGTTGAGCCTGGTCAATATGTTGCTCAAATGGCTCGTGGTGCCGAGCCGCGAACTGCCTCCAGCTTAAATGGACTCTGCTGCCTGATTCTTTCGCGGATTTCTCCCCAGGTTGTGTCTTATATCCCTAGCTCAGTCTCCCGAGGGTTTGCGCGGCTTCATGCTGGCCCATTCTTCTTCGGTCAGCATTCGTCCTAAAGAAGTGAATTCGCCTGCGCCTTGCAGCCATTCACCGCCATCCATGACCACGACTTCGCCGTTAATGTAGCCGGCCCCGTCACTGACCAAAAACGCGGCTAAATTCGCAAACTCTGCCGGCGTACCGAATCGACCCAGGGGATTGCGTTGCAGGGCATGCTTCTCGAGTTCTGGACGCGGCAACAGGCGGGAGAACGCGCCTTCTGTCGGGATCGGTCCGGGCGCAATCGCATTCATGCGAATGCCGCGGTTGCCCCACTCAACCGCGAGGCTCCTGGTCAGAGCCTCCACTCCTGCCTTGGAGACTGCGGACGGCACCACGTACGCCGAGCCGCTAGTTGTGTAGGTAGTGGTCACGTTCAAAACCACGGCTCGATGGCCGATTTTCAGCCACCGCCTTCCGCATGCGAGGGTGACGTGCAGCGTCCCCATGAGTACGATACCGATAACCGCCTCAAAGGCTCGCAGTGAAAGCTCTTCGGTACGCGCCAGAAAATTGCCCGCGGCATTGTTGACGAGAATGTCGAGCGGGCCGTCATTCCAGATAGTCTCAACCATCTTCTCGACCGCGGCCGCGTCGCGAACGTCGCATGGGATCGAATGAATATTCCTGCTGATCTGGCGCAGTTCTTTTTCGGTCTCAGCCAAGACCTTTTCCCGGCGTCCGCAGATGTACACGGTCGCTCCGAGTTCCAGGAAGCGGCGGGCCGTACCCTTACCGAGCCCGGTGCCGCCTCCCGTGATGAGAGCACGCCTGGCTTGCAGCAGGTCTTTCTGAAACATGGAAGATCTCCGTTCTGCGAATCCAGAGCTTACTTCGTATACCTTCTGTCCTTGGTGGTTAAGAATTCTTACTACCAAGCGGACAAGAAGGATTGGAAACCGATGGTCTCAATTCTCATTCTCGATTTAAATCGCAGGCCACGCGGAACCCGTAATCGGCGTAGTGGAACTCGGCGGGAATACTCGAGCGGGCTGCGCAGCGGGAGACCTTGATGTGGTGTCGCCATGAACCTCCCCGGGAGGCTCGACGCGTGCCGCTTTCAGGACCGCGAGGATTGCGCTCAGGAGAGATGGCGTAATAGTCGTCCTGGTACCAGTCGCTACACCACTCGTGGACGTTGTCGCCGATATCGTAAAGCCCGAAAGCGTTCGGAGCATATCGGCCGACCGGCTCGGGACCGTTCTTCCAGCGCTTGTGGTAATCCGGCAAGGATTGTGGCGGCTCGTTTCCCCAGGGAAAGAGTTTGCCTTCGACACCGCTGCGGGCGGCGCGCTCCCACTCGGCTTCGCTGGGCAGGCGGTAGGCGTGGCCGGTTTGCTCGCGGAGCCACTCGCAATAGTTTGTCGCTTCAAACCAAGACACGGCCACTACCGGTTGCTGCGGATGACTGAAATTGGCGTCTGTCCAGAATGGCGAGGCGGGTGCCGCCCTTGAGTTTATGAATCGGGCGTACTCTTCATTGGATACTTGGGCGGCGCCGAGGAGGAATGCGTCTATCCACACCCTGTGGACGGGGCGCTCGTTATCCTGGCCGACTTCCGAGCCCATCGTGAACCAGCCCTCGGGAATGCGGACCAGTGCCGGTTCGAGGATGGTTGTTGCGATTCGCGGGAGCGGTTGGAGAGCCATGGACTTGCTAGAAGCTTAACTCAATGGGTCGGAGATTCCCCAGTCACAATTAATTTCATGAACGCGCTGGCTGAAGTTTTAATGCTCGGCCTAGTCAGGTACCAGACCTACACATCCTCACCCTAACAACATTTTTGTTTTGAATGACATGCGTACAAACCATATTTATCTTGATTTATCAGGGTAAAATATCAAATACTAGCTTTAAGACAGGGAGGCGAAGAACCATGCCAGGCCCACCGACTAAGAAGTTCACCCCTGAGATCGACGCCAAACTCTACGATGAATTCGTTGCAGTTGCCGAGCAAAATGGGCAAAGCAAGCGGCATGTTCTTGAGCAGGCGCTCCGGTTTTACCTACAGAACGTGGTTCCATCTCAACACCTGGTCCGGTCCGAGATAATGGATGCCTTCGAGCAATCCCTGGCTCGGAACCGTGACTTGTTGCAGCGTCTTGCCAAGTAAATGGCGGATCATCTTACGGTGGCGGAAGTCTACCGGATGCAGCATCGATTGATTGAGATATTCGGCGGTCGCCATGGTGTGCGCGATAAGGGCGCAGTTGAGGCCGCCGTTTTTCGTCCTCAAATCGGCTATTACAATTCCATTGAAGAAGAAGCTGCCGCGCTGATGGAGTCGCTTGGCAACAACCATGGCTTCGTCGACGGTAATAAGCGTATTGCTTTTACCGCCGCCGATGTCTTCCTCCGGCGGAACGGCTTTTACATGGAGGTCGAAGCCCTGGATGGTTACGCGTTCATCATCGGCTCGATGGAGCGCCACGAATTCCGCTTTGCTCAAATTCTCGACTGGATCCGTCAACACATCAGGCCGCTGCTTTAACTCGTCGCTACTTCGCGCAGACGCTCCACCACTCTATCAACATCGTTCTGCTGAAAGAGGCGGATAGCGGCGATCCCCGCGGCTCCAGCTTCTACACAGGCAGCGGCATTGTCCAGAGACACACCCCCGAGCGCGAGCACCGGAATCTTATGTTCACACGCCTGACGAAGGGCTTCGAGACCGCCGGACCCTCTGGCCGGGGCGTCTTTTTTTTCGAAAACCGGCCCGAAGACTGCGAAGTCTGCTCCATTTTGCTGGGCGGCCTGGACATCGGTGAGGGTATGACATGAGACTGCGATCACCGGTGTCGAGCGGGCGCCCCCGCCCGCGTGAGTTTCTGCAGAGGTCCACATTCTCCGCACGTCCGACGCGGGAACGTCGTCGGAGCGGAGATGCACACCGTCGGCTTCGGTGGCGAGTGCCACGTCGGCGAGGGAATTGATGAGGAAGCGAGTGGGCGAGCGGCCCGCGGACTGATTTGAACTTTCTCTGATTAGAGCCAGAGCCTCGCGCGCAAGCATCTCCAGGTCGCGCGTCGGCAGATCTTTTTCGCGCAATTGGATGTAATCCACGCCGGCTCCGGCTGCTTCAGCGATTTTCTCCACAAGCTGGGCTCGGCACGATTCTTCGGTTCCTGGGAATTGTCTGCGGTCGGTGATGTAGTAGAGAAGGCAGCGGCTTTTCATCAGGATGCCGTCCCTAACGGGACTCGAAACACTATGGCGTAACCCGGCAATCACGTGCCGGGCCATCCTATTCCGCCCCTGACGGGGCTCGACCTCAGCTGTCCTATTTCACCCCTGACTGGGCTGGACCTCTTAAGGTGAGCGGGCGGGCCAAACTTTTGAGTTACTACGGGTTCGTCTTGGCGATTTCCGGCACTCTCTCGCCCGCGCGCTTGGATTCTGGAACGAGATGATATTTGGTCAGTCCTTCACGCAGGTACTCGAAGCCTTCTTCGGGTGTGTCCACGATTTTGAATAAGTCCAGATCCTCGGCTGAGATCGTACCGGCATCCACCATGGCCTGGAAATTCACTACCCTGTGCCAGTACTCGCTGCCGTAGATCACCACCAGGATTTTCTTGGCCAACTTTTGGGTCTGGGCCAGCGTGAGGATCTCAAATAGCTCGTCCATCGTGCCGAAGCCGCCAGGGAAGATCACCAGCGCTTTCGCCAGGTAGGCGAACCAGAACTTACGCATGAAGAAGTAGTGGAACTCGAAATTGAGTGAAGGCGTGATATAGGGATTACACATCTGCTCGAAGGGTAGATTGATGTTCAGGCCAATGGTTTTGCCGCCAGCTTCATAAGCCCCCAGGTTGGCAGCTTCCATGATGCCGGGGCCTCCGCCGGTAGTCACGACAAAGCGGCGGCGGCGGGCGGGAATCTGGATAGACCATTTGGTCAGCAGGAAGGCGAGGCGACGGGCCTCCTCGTAGTAGCGGGCCATGTCTAAGCTGGCCACCGCTTGCTTGAGTTGGAGGTTCTGTTCCGCGCTGGCACCCTCGCCGGCAGCGGCTTCGATTCCAGTCAGGCGTTTCTGGGCGTCCAGCTTGCTGTAAAAGCGCGCCGATCCGAAGAAAACTACTGTGTCCTGAATCTGTTCCCGCCGGAAGCGTGATAGCGGCTCGCTGTATTCGGAAAGGATACGCAGAATGCGCCCCTCGGGACTGTTGAGAAAGGGTTCATTCTGATAGGCCAGCGGAGCAGGTTTGCATTTGGGATCAACCATGTTTACGTTCGTCTTTCATCTGCCTTTGACATAGACACAACGTCTTCAGAGCGCGCGAGGCGGCGCCAGCCTCATTACTCGTGATAGTGAATTGCTTCCCAGAATCCAATCCAAATATCGAGTAACCCCAGGCCACTGCAGGCGCCTCGAACAAAGCCGTGAGCGATGAAGGAACGCAGATCCGGGTGCGCGAGCAGGAGGCGATTGTCAGTCCATTCGGAGTGCCAGGGAAAAATGACAAGAAGCACGCCGACCGTGGCACAGAGGAACACAAAAAGCAGGACTCCGAGCCGGTACGCCCAAAGTTTCAACCCACCGTTGAAATGGCTTATGGCAGGAGGATTATCCGCCAAGACAGTGTCAGCCGTGGACGGAGTGCCGAGCTCTAGAGTCTTCGAATGGCTATCTTTAAGGGGTGTCTTGGAATCCGAAATCACGCCGCGCTCCCATTCGTGGTTGACAGCGCTGGCGTAGCGGAAGGCCTTACGCGCGCCCCTGCGTCAAAAACAAAACCCATCTTAACATTTTACGACTTTAAGGCCTTGATGCGCTCGGCCACATCGCGATAATCGATGTTGCTGCCGTAGACCTCCATGAAGTGATTGAGGGCAGCGGGTTTATTCTTGGCGACTTCGTAGGCGGAAGCCAGTTCATAGTGCAGAGCCATGCGCGTGTCCGCGTCCAGAGAGGGCAGCTTGAGGGCTTTTTCATACCAGCGGATGGCTGCTTCCGGTACTCCCTTATCCAGGAAACACTGGGCGAGCCAGGTGTAGGTCTGCATGATCTGCGGAAAGCTATGGCCATGCTCGACCGCCTGACAGACCTTCTGCAGTTCACCGATGGCTTCGTCGAGCAAACCCATTTCGCGGAAGGCGACGCCCAGGTTGTAGTGCGTCTCGGGATCTTCTTCGGCGGTGGCGACCTCCTCTTCCATCTCATGCTTCAGCTCGCCAAACATTTCCGCCAGGTCCACTCCGGCAGCGCTGAACTTTCCAGGGGCGCTCCCGAGCGGCCGTATCTCGGTTTCTTTATAGGTTAGAGAAGGGGAAGCTCCAGCCGGGGCTGCGGGTTTTTGCAGCGGAGGAGTAACGCGCGCCGGGGCCGATGCCGCTGCACTGGCCGCCATAGTCATTTGCGCCTTGGCCGAGATGGGCTGGGGCTCCGGCTCTACATCGAAGCGGGCTTGGGGAGCAGGAGCTTCCTGCAGGAAACTCTCAGGCAGAGCAGCTTCCAGATCAGCAACAAACTCACCCAGCACGCCAGCTTTCTGCTCTGCAGCAATGGCCGCGGGACGCGCGGGCGGCGCGGGCTTGGGCGGCGCGGGCTTGGGCGCGGGTTTGGCAACTACAGGCCGTGCTTCTGGTTTTGGAGTTTCCGGGAGGAAGCCTTCGCCAAGGGAAGACTCCAGGTCTGAGACAAACTCGTCAAGCACACCCGTGCTTGATGCTGCGGGCTGGTGCGAGGGAACAGGCTTCGGGGGTGGCGGTGTCGCCGGCCTCGGCGCTGGCTCGATTTCCTCCGCGATGGCCGCCTCCGGCTCAGCTTCGGGCTCGGCTTCGGCTTCCGCGATGGCGATCTCCGCACGCACAGTGGCCAGCACAGCCGGGTTTTGCGTCAGCTTCTCCAGCTTCGACATCGCCGCACGTGCCTGATGATGCATGAAGTGTGAAAGATAGAAGCGTATTTCCTCGATCTTCTCTGCCACCGCTTTGCTTTTGGCGGAGTCTTCGCGCTGGGCTGCGGCGGTCGTGGCCTGTACCTCGAGAGCAGGCTCGGGCTCGGCTGCGGAAACGGACTCCGTAGAACCGCCCCCCTCCCATTCTTCCGAGAGATCAAATTCCTCGGATGCCTCCTCCACTGGTTGAACAACGGGCGCCTCATCCTGCACCACAAACTCAGGCGCGGCCTGAGGCGTCGCGTCATGAATCGCGAATTCTACGGGTTCGGAAGGAGGCTGCGCAGCTTCTTCTTCCACTGCGGCGTCGCCAGGCCAAGGTGCGGCCGCCGAGCCCGTCTCCTCGGTTTCCTCTGGCTCCGGCACATCCAGCTTAGCCGCGCCAGTACGCTCCTCATACTTACTGGCCAGTTCGCCGTAGCGAACCGCTTCATCGGGATAGCCCGCGTCCGAATAAGCACTCTCCAAGGTTCGACAGCACACGGCTGCCTCGGCGAATCGTTCAGCCCGGGTATGCAGTGCGGCCAGGCGCTGGTTGAGGCGAACATCGCGCGGCGCCTGGGGCAGGGCGGCCAACAGCGGCACCAGGGCTTTGCCCGGCATGTTGTATGAAATAAAGAGATCGGCGTCAGTGAGCGCAGATCGAATCGCTAGTGAGGTGGAATCCGGATAATGCTGGTCGATGGCAGGAGCTGTGGCTTCCAATTCGTCTACCATGACCGCACCCTCTTCGGCGCTAATCATGCGGCCACCGCTGAAGCGTCCGCCCATCATACCGACAACCTGTTCGTAGTTCTTTATGTGCAATGGATTGTCGGGTTCCATTGCGGCGAGATTCTGGTAGAGCTCGCGCGCTTTGCCCAGTTCGCCGGAGTGCACGCTGGCATGCGCCAGTAACTCATTCACCTCACTGGTGTGGGTGGTATCGCCGGCCTTCTGGAATAGTTCCAGCAGGTTATTGAGAGACTGGGCATTTTCGCGGACGTGGCTGATGATGCTATGGAGGCTTTGGAGAACCTTATCGGAGTTCACGGCCAGCAGCTTTTCTGAATGCTCGTAATAGATGTTGAGTGCTTCCTGATACTGCGCGGACTGCATCAGGGTATCGCACAGGCCGAAGACTCCGTCGGTGTCGTTATGGACTTTTAGTAGCTTGCTGGCCATGGCCTCCGCATCGGCCAGGCGCCCCGTCTGCAAATACGCTTTCAGCAGATCGCGTAGTCCATCGGCATGGGAGTCGAGATCAGCAACTTTTTCCAGGTACTTGATCGCGATATCGTTCTCGCCGGATTCGAGCGCGTTGCGGCCGCGCAGCAGCAGGGCCTGACTGTTGCCCGGATCCAGATTGAGCATCTTCTTCAGGATGTCTTCCGCTGCTTCGAGCTGGCCGCGAGTGCGCAGACTGTCGGCGGCGGCGGAAAAAATCTGCCACGCCTCGTTCTTTTTGCCGAGTCGAATGTAAACTTCGCCAAGGCGCACGCGCATGGCGACATTCTCGGGATCCATTTCCAGGATTTTCTGGAAAATTCGTACCGCCTGCTCGAGTTCACCGCCGCGCAGAAATTCTTCCGCAACCTGCAGATATTGCGACCGCGCGTCGTTAAACAGGCCTTGCTGGGTATACAGTTCCGCGAGCTTTAGCACGCTCTCCAGCGAAGTCTTGATCTTGGTGATCTTCTTGTACATGGCGATCGCCTTGACCGTAAAACCCTGGGTGGCATAGGCATCGCCGACGCTCTTGAAACAATTGATAGCCTTCTCGTTTTCACCGAGGCGCGCGTAAAGATCTCCGACGGTGTTGGCCACCGTCAGATCCTTGGGATCGTTTTTGAGGATTTTTTCGTACTCGGTAATCGCATTCTGCAGCTTGCCCTGCTGCACGAACTTCTCGGCGGAGTTGAGGAGCTTCTGTTTGTTGAACCCGAAACCAAACGCCATATAAGTGCGGACTCCAGCCCGTTTTTCCGTCGCCGAACCGGCCTACTCCCGGGAGCCGTTCACAGACGGTTTTTCGCGTGCCTGACACTGCTGCCGGCACACCGCAGTCACAAACGTGGGGGAAAGCGATACGGCAAAGGCAATTGTAATCCGCGGGGCGGGGATTGGATGGTTACTGAGGGTTACCAAAAGGGAGTGTACTTGTGGTTACGTAAGGCACTTCCGGAGGGGCGGCCAGAGCAGCTGCCAAGCGGTGAGGCTCCAGAGCTGCACATACATCCGCTGCCTGCGAATCTTCATCTCACACCCGCTCATGGACTCCGTCGAGAGATGGAGCCGACCGCGTCCAGTTCGGATGTGGAAAAACGAAAAGACGAACATCTAGAGGAGACATATATATGCCAAATCAAGGGTTGCGCGAACTCTACGTAGATGAACTGAAGGACCTTTATAACGCTGAAAATCAATTAATCAAGGCCCTGCCCAAGATGGCCAAAGCCGCTGCATCAGAGGAATTGCGCGAAGGCTTTGAGGAGCACCTGGAGCAAACCAAGGAACAGGCACGAAGACTCGAACGAATTTTCAAAATGCTTGACGAAAATCCCCGAGGGAAAAAGTGCGTAGGGATGGAAGGCTTGGTCAAAGAAGGGTCCGAGATTATGAAGGAGGACTTCGAGGACGAGGTGCTGGATGCGGCTTTGATCGGAGCTGCCCAACGGGTGGAGCACTACGAAATAGCCGCCTATGGCACGGTGCGGACATTCGCCGAGGTCCTCGGAGAAGGCGAGCACGTTTCCTTGCTGGAAGAGACTCTCCAGGAAGAGAAGGAAACAGATGAAAAACTGACTCAGCTTGCCAGCCAGATTAACGAGCAGGCCAAGGAGCAGGTTGGAAAGAAAGAACCGGAAAGCAAGGGCCGGCGCAAGAGCCGTCGCGCCGCCTGAGAGGGATTGCGAATGGAAGGACGATTACGCGTCCTTCCATTCTGCAGGCCCGTAGCTTTTCGCTTGTCGGCAACAGCAATTTGGTAGGCGACGATCAAACATGGCAAAAAAATCAAATACCAATAGCGGAGATCCCACTCGCCTTAAACCTTTCAACGGAAAGAACGGCAAGAATGGTGGCGTCGTCCATGCGGTAATTGAGACGCCCATGGGAAGCCGCAACAAGTTCAAGTATGACGAAGAGATAGGTTTCTTCAAGCTTTCCGGGGTGCTTCCCCAAGGGATGATGTTCCCGCATGCTTTTGGCTTTATACCCCAAACCCGGGCCGCTGACGGCGATCCCGAGGACGTGCTTGTCATTATGGACGAACCCGCCTTCACGGGATGTGTGGTGCCCACCCGGCTGCTCGGGGTAATCGAAGCGGAACAGACTGAGGACGGCAAGACGAAGCGCAACGATCGGCTCATTGCCGTGGCAGCAAACAGCAGAAACTTTTTCGATTTTCAGAGTCTCGACGATTTGAACGACAACATGCTGAAAGAGATCGAGCAGTTCTTTGTGAACTACAACAAGGAAAAAGGTAAGAAGTTCAAAGTTCTGGCCCGAAAGGGCCCTAAGCAAGCCTGGAAGCTGCTAAAGAAAAGTCACAAGGCCGACTAAAAAACGATGTGAGAAGCGCGGCCTGTGTCTCCCCCAAGTCAGAAAATCAGATTGTCACTTCCCGGGACGCAGTCCCATCCCGGTTTGCGTTATCCGCGCTGCTACTGTCAGTGATCAATCCATTTCTGTAAAATAACAGCGCGAGAGTCGCATCCTCTCGTATCCTCTTCCCCGAATCGCGTTGGAACAAACAAATCGGCTCCGGTAGTGCTTCCTGCACGCACTTGGGAGAAATATGGGACGGTGGTTGACCTGGGTCTCCGACCAGCACCTCCAGGGATGGGCCTGCTCGCAATGCGAGTGGAACTTTCCCATACCTTCCCTGCTCACCGACCCAGAGGCAAAAAGCGCGTACGACCGGCTGGCTGCCGGCAAGTTCCAAGGCCACGATTGTGCCCAACATCCGGCCAGAACTCGCACCAAGAGTGGAACGGAATTATTCGCCGAGCGGGCCCGCAAGCTGGTAATGCGAGGCTACAAACCTAAGGACGCGGTTGACCTCGTGCTACAGGAAATCATGCTGGAGCATCGCAGCGAGCCGAAGGTCGTCGAGCAAGCGCGGGCCGACGCTGAGGATTTTTTGAGGCGCATCCGGCAAGGACTGATCTAAAAAATTGTTGCGGGTAGCCAAACGATTTGTGGCCGGTGATCTGTCGTCGGCACGAACAACAGCTCACCGGCCACTTGAGTTAGAACGCCATGTAGTCCGCGCGGACTAACTACTACGTTCTTGCCATGTCCAGGCTGCGCTTGGTAATCGGCACGAATGGCCGAACCTCGCGTCCCGTCCAGACTTGGCGCGGACGCGCGATCTTCTGCTCCGTGTCGTTAAGCATCTCCTGCCACTGCGCCAGCCAGCCCGCCGCGCGCGGGATAGCGAATAGCGCGGTGAACATCTCCGGCTTGAAGCCCATGGCCTGATAGATGATCCCGGAATAGAAATCCACGTTGGGATAGAGTTTGCGCTTCACAAAGTAATCATCTTCCAGTGCGATGCGTTCCAGCTCGAGCGCAATGTCGAGCTTGGGATTGCGTCCGGTGACTTCGAAGACTTGTTCGGCGGTCCACTTAATAATTTTTGCGCGCGGATCGTAGTTCTTGTAGACGCGGTGACCAAAGCCCATCAGTTTGCCGTGCCCCTCTTTAATTTTCTTGATGTAGGCAGGAACATTCTGTTTGCTGCCAATCTCGTCCAGCATTTTCAGAACTTCTTCGTTGGCGCCACCATGCAGCGGGCCGGCTAGAGCGCCTGCCGCGGCCGCCGTCGTGAGATAAGGATCCGTATGCGCGCTGCCCACGCAACGCATGGTGTTGGCGCTGCAGTTCTGCTCATGATCGGCGTGGAGGATAAACAGAATATCCAGAGCGCGGGCCAGCACCGGCGTGGCCACGTACTTGGGCTCGACCATCTTCCACAGCATGTTCATGAAGTTTTCCGTGTAGTTCAGATCGTTGTCTGGATACACGTAGGGAAATCCCAGGCTATGGCGGTAGGCCAGCGCCGTAATGGACGGGAGCTTGGCGATGAGGCGCTTGATCTGCAGCAGGCGGTTGTCCGGATTAAAAATGTCCTTTGACTCCGGATACACCGTGGACAACGCCGCCACCGTGCTGATCAGCATGGCCATGGGGTGGGCGTTGTAACGGAATTGCTGCATGAAATGCCGGGTGCTCTCGTGAAGCATGGTGTGATGAGTGATTTCATGGACCCAGTTCTTGAGTTCCTGCTCGGTCGGAAGGTCTCCGAACAGGAGCAAATAGGCGACCTCGAGATATGTGCAGTGCTCGGCCAGAACTTCGATCGGGTAGCCGCGGTAGCGCAAAATCCCGCGGTCACCATCAATGAACGTGATACTGCTGCGGCAGGACGCGGTGTTCATGAATGCGGGATCGTACGTCATCAGACCAAAATCTTCGGGAGAGGTCTTGATCTGGCGCAAATCCATGGCCCGAATCGTGCCGTTTTCCACCGGCAGTGTGTAAGTCTGATTAGTCCGATTATCAGTAATGGTGAGGCTTTGTTGTGCCATGTCGGTTCTCCTTTGACGCTTCGCTCGAGGCCGGGCGGATAAGCAGGCCCTCGGCCTTTCACGACAACAACATTCTAACGCGGAGAGGCAACAGCTTCCGCTCTGGATTATGGGGAAGATACGTGGCGGCGGCAGTGAAAGGCATCACAGCTAACTGTGAGCCCTGACACAACCCGCGGCCTTGTGAGATTACGGGCGCGAGTGCGTCTGGGGAACCGACGAACGGACGACTTAGCAACGCGAATTTGCC
>QIAS01000310.1 GCA_003225615.1 Acidobacteriota bacterium
CGGAACCCCGCGTTACGAGCTTCAGAGACGAGTTCTTTCTCTACCTGTTGAACCGTAAGCAACAGCATAGGCAACCCAGGCGTGAGGCGAGAGATTTCACGAGCTGCCTGGATCCCATTCATGCGGGGCATGGCGAGATCCATCACCACGACGTCAGGAGCAAGTTTTTGAACTTCGCCGATAGCGTCGAAGCCATTGACCGCCTCGCCGCACACAATCCAGTCTGGATGGTCTTCGATGATGCGAAGGAGGAGACCGCGGATTACGGCATCGTCGTCCACGATCAGAACGCGAATCGGCATGGCCGAACCTCCTGCCTGCATTCAGTCGGCGGCGACCGATCAGATTAGCTGTCTATTCCGATTTAGCTAACGGCTGTCAGATACCAAAACACAGGATCCCGTTGCTTTCATTCCGCTCAGCAACTGACGGCGATGTGGCCCGCCGACGCGGAGGATGCTGAGGACGTGTCCTGATTTGTGACACACTTGGATTGTCAATTCAATACAGTGAATACCCGGTTACTACGAACGTTACGGTCCCCTGGCGATAAGTGAGTGGCTTGGACTTTGAAATCAATTGCTTACACCGGCACTGGCCGGAGGTACAGTACCTTCGGTGCCTGCGGAGAGTCGCCGACGCCACCTTATAATCAATGCAAAATCCAACGGAGAGTTGCGTTCAGGCGAAAAAGTATCAGTGGACCCCGTTTTGGCATTGGCGAGCTTCGTGTTCGGGCTGGCATTTGGCAGCTTTCTGAATGTGTGTATCTACCGGCTGCCGCGAGGCTTGTCGGTCACGCATCCGGCGCGGTCGATTTGTCCGAACTGCCAACAGAAGATCGCCTCCTACGACAATGTACCCGTGCTGAGCTGGCTGCTTCTGCGAGGCCGGTGCCGACGCTGCAAAGCTGCGATTACGCCGCGCTACCTGCTGGTCGAGCTACTCACGGGCATGTTGTTCCTGGGGTGTTATTGGCACTTCGGTCTGACGCTGGCGATGGTGAAATTTTGCGGGTTTGGCTTCCTTCTGCTGGGGCTGATTTTCACCGACGCGGAAACCAAACTTCTTCCAGACAAGTTGACTCTGCCCGGTCTAGTCCTCGGTTTGCTGTTTAGCCTGATCGTTCCGGTGAACGACCTGGCTTCGCAAGTGCTTTCGGGGATAGTTTCCCTTCCTCTCAGTTCCGACATTTCCTGGCACCTGCTGTCGTTTGTCGATTCGTTGCTGGGAGCGGTGGTAGGAGCGTCATTCATTTATGGGGCAGGCGCAATTTATTTGCGGGCGCGCGGAGTCGAAGGCATGGGATTCGGCGATGTGAAGCTGATGGCCATGATCGGTGCCTTCCTGGGCGTGAAACTCACGATTTTTACTCTGTTTACCGCGTCCATTGCGGGGTCGCTTTTCGGAGTTGGGACGGTTCTGGTGGTGTGGGTCAAGCGCACGCGACGCTTCATGACGCGGCAACACGCGAGCCTGGGCGCGGCCCGAAAGCGTGCCTGGCAGTCTGCCAAAACGGTTTATCGGCATTATGAAATGCCCTTCGGAGTGTTTCTGGGCAGCATGGCGCTGATCGCATTGTTCTTCGGTAACCAGTTCCTGAGCTGGTACTGGAGGCGGATATGAAGTTGCTGACCAGCCCATTGTTTCTGAGAGGGACGCTGGTTTTCTTTGTCGCGGCATTTGCTTTTGTGATGGCGATCGTCTTGATGCGGCGCATCCGTCGAAGCTTGGTGCAACCAACAGCTGCGTTGGGTGAATCGCCTTCCTCGCTAGAAAGCCTTCCTCTACAGACCTACCACGCAGTGATTCAGGAGTTAAAGCAGCAAAAGCACGAGTTGAGCGCTCAACAGCAATCGGATAGGCGGCGGGCGAAGGCCACGGAAAACCTTAGTGCGGCGGTGCTTTCAAACCTGTCTTCCGGCGTGCTGTTTTTCAACACCCAGGGATTGGTGCGGCAAGCCAATCAAGCGGCGAAAAATATTCTGGGATTTGCGTCATTGGTGGGAATGAACGCGGTTGAGATTTTTCGTGAGACCCCCGCTTCGGATGCAGGTGCGGATGTGAGTTTCGCGACGGCAGCGGGTGCGATTCGCGCCACGCTACGCGATCGAGTTGCGGTAAAGCGACTGCAGGTGGAGTATGTGTCGCCCGCAATGGAACAACGTGTGCTTGAAATCACGGTCTCGCCCGTTTCGGACGCCGACAGCAGTCTTCTGGGCGCAGCGTGCCTGGTCGCCGATGTGACCGCCATCGCACAGCTCCGCCGAGACCAGGATTTACACGGCGAAATCTCGGCTGAAATGGCTTTGACGCTGCGTGGTTCCCTGCTCACGATTTCCGGTTATGCGCACCAGTTGGCGCAGAACCCTGATCTGAAGATGTCGCAGCAATTGGCGTCAGATATCGCCGCGGAAGCGACACAGTTAAATCGAACGATTGGCGGATTTCTGACCGAGGCAACGGCAATGAAGGCAGGACAAAGACACTAGAACAACGGTAGTTTCGCGGAACACTGCGGAACACGCCACAAGTGAGGACAATGACAATGACAATGAAACGCATCGTATATTGTTGGTTGATCGCAAGCGTGATGGCAACAGTGACGGTCACTGTGGCCGGGGCGCAATCGCAATCGCTGGGCGACTATGCCCGTTCCGTGCGCAAGCAAAAAGGGCAGAAGGCGCCGGACACCAAGAAATTCGACGACGACAGTCTGCCTAAGACTGACACCTTGAGTGTGGTTGGACCGCCACCAACGCAGTCGTCCTCCGATGATTCAACCAATGGCAAGCCGAAGTCGCAGAATGGCGATCAGCCTGTGCAGGCCGGTCAGGACGGCAAGCCGGACCAGAAAATGGCGGCACAGCCTGCCAAAGACGAGGCCGTGGAGCGTGAAAAGGCCAACAAGGAGTGGGAAAAGAAGTTCGCCGACCAGAAGGCTCAGATTGACCTGCTGACGCGCGAACTGGATGTTGTGCAGAGAGAGTATCGCCTGCGCGCCGCTGCCATGTATGCCGACGTAGGCAATCGTATGCGGAACTCGGCGGAGTGGGACAAAGAAGACACCGACTACAAGCAGAAAATCGCCGACAAGCAGAAAGCCTTGGATGATGCGAAACAAAAGCTGGAAGACATGAAGGAGCAGGCGCGCAAGGCGGGTGCTCCGGCTTCTGTGCGCGAGTAGTTTTTCGAATGACTACAGCCGGCCTCCGGCTATGTAGCTGGAGGCTTTTTTATGGAACCCGACGGCCCGCGCCGACACTTGCCGGCGCGGAAGGTGCATTCGTTTTCAACCGCACAATCTGTTTAGCATGAAGCCGTCCGTGGACCCAGTGGAACTTCCGCCATTGCTGGGCCGTCAAGGGACCAATAATCGACCAATCGGGTCTTCGCACCGAAGCGCTCCTCGCAACGCTGAATCAGGGCAGCCATCACCGCAATCTGCGGCACGATCTCAACCGCAATTTTCTCGGGTTGCACGCCGCGCGGGATTACCGCTTTTGGCGACTTGCGGCCTTCCGGCATATATCCGAGGCCAGTGACAATCAGAGTCGAGAGCCGTTGTTTGAAGGTTGGCGCGGTCGCAATAGGCTTCCCGGCATTCAGGCAGCGCTCGAATCCCTTAATGGTTCCGGTGTAGGTGAGATAGAGATGCTCGAGAATTTCGGCGGCACACCACTTCCCTTCCGGATGACGACTGAAGTCGTCAGACTTCATGCCGGCAATCGCGGAGGTGATGACATCCTGGAGTCGTTGCAGGTAGAAATCCATAGGAAGAGCTTTCGCTTCGATTAGAATGAAGCGCACAAGCTCAAGAAGTTAAAATTTTAACAGGACAACAAGCTATGAAGAAGGCCGTCGTTGTCATGGCAGTGCTGGCACTGGCCATGCTTGCGGGATGCTCGTCGGAGGAGCCCAAGCCGCAGGAGAAGCCGAAGGGACCGGAACTGGTCACCGGCCGCACCGCTTTCCAGAAGCTTTATGTGGCAGCGCGCGGGTGGGCACGGGATGCGCAGCCCTACCGGCTGGAATCGCAGATCTCCGCCGACTCCAAAGGTAAGGACGGCAAGTCTGCGATTTGGCGCGGATTTTTTGCCTCCGCGTCACAACATGGCGTGAAGCCATACGTGTGGTCAGGCAGCAATGCGCCGGATAGGAACAGAAGACACTTACAGTCCCAGCAATTCGAACACCCAGGTGTTCGACATCGCGTTCCTGAAGGTTGATTCGGATAAGGCATACGAAGTGTCCAAGGCCCATGGTGGCGATAAGGTTTTGGAGAAGAGCCCCGACACAGCAATTTTCTATGTCGTGGATTGGAATCGATCCAGCAACGAACTGGTCTGGCATGTGATCTACGGCGATAGCCGCGATAATCCAAAGTTGCGGGTAGCCGTAGACGCGTCCAGCGGGGATTTCCTAAGGGTGGAGAAGTAGTCAGTGATTCGCTGCTGCGCGTCAAGGATCCGGTTCGATTCAATCTCACTTCTTGACCGCGGTGCGATCGGCGGCCTGTGTCTTGAGCCGGGCTATGGATTTTTCGGCTTCCTCAGATAAGGGTCCGTGGGGCAAGATTCTTAGATAGCCTTCGTAATTGCGGCGGGCTTCATCACGCTGCCCCAACTTTTCCTCACACTGGGCGAGGCGAAAAGTAGCAATTGCGTCGTTCTCCTTGTAGTACAAAGCTTCCTTATAGCGCTCACGGGCGGCGCGATAATTCTTTCTCTTGAAGTAGAAGTCTCCCACCTCAAC
>QIAS01000311.1:0-4778 GCA_003225615.1 Acidobacteriota bacterium
CCGCGCCACACGGGCGGGTACTTGGTGTGGGAATACTGTCCCTGCTAACATCAGCCGCAGATGCCATTTGCACGAACTCCACTGAGGCGGCGCACGGACAAGGTGGGCCATAAACCCGGCCGCGATGGCCGGGAACGGGCTGAGTTGGTCATCATTACGGGCATGAGCGGCTCGGGGAAGGCCTCGGCGCTGAAAGCATTTGAGGACCTTGGCTACTACTGCGTAGATAACTTGCCGGTTGAGTTGATCCCGCGTTTTGCGGAATTGGCCATGCAGTCAGCCGAGATCCGGCGCACCGCGCTGGTTGTGGATGTGCGCGAAGGATCAAAGCTGGAGCGCTTGCCGGGAATTCTGAAATCGGTAAAACGGCAAATTCCGACCAGGGTGATTTATCTGGAAGCCAGCGACGCGTCTCTGGTGCGGCGTTTCAGCGAGACGCGTCGACCTCATCCGTTGGGCATGGATGCTCCGGTCAAGTCTTCGTTGACCACCGAGCGCCGGCACCTGAAGCCGATTCGGGCGATTGCCGACCTGGTGATCGATACCTCGAAGTTCAATGTGCACGAATTACGAGCTTACCTGACTGACCGCTTCCAGAAGCATTCGGCGGACAAGAATATTCTGGTTTCATGCGTGAGCTTCGGTTACCGGCATGGCGTGCCGGAGGATGCGGACCTGGTCTTTGATGTGCGTTTTCTGCCCAACCCGCACTTTGTTCCCGAGTTCCGGCCGTTAACCGGACGGCATCCCAAGGTGGCCAAGTACATTCGATCATTTCCGCAGACGCAGGAGTTCATTCGGCGCATTTCCGAACTGCTGGTGTATTTGTTGCCGCATTACATTCGCGAGGGGAAGAGTTATCTGACAATCAGCTTCGGGTGTACCGGAGGGCAGCATCGCTCGGTGCTGATTGCAGAAGAGGTTGGCAAACAATTGCGCAAGGCGGGGTATCGGATGAAAGTCGTGCACCGGGATAGTCCGAAGTGAAGGGAAGTAGTCAGAAGTCAGGAGTCAGCATGGGGACATGCCCCCTGGCTCCTGGCTACTGCTTACCAATGCTTGGCCGTTGCCGATTCCAGTAGAATAAGAGCTTGCAATTTATGCCTATTGCCGGGGTGGCGGGCTGGCTGGGGCTGCCCGTGGAGGAGACTGCATGCGGCAGCTGACCCGGTTGCTGCGCTATGTGGCGCCCTACTCGGTGCAACTGCTGGCGTCGGTGGTGCTGATGGCTACCGTGGGATTGCTGGACGCCTTCCGGGTGCTTCTGATTGGACCTATTTTTGACCGCGTACTGAATCCCTCGGCGCAGACCCGCACTATCCAATTGTTTAAAGTTCCATTCAGTGGGCGGGCAATCTTCCTGCAGGAATTTGTTCCTTCACATTTTCAGAATCCCTGGACGGTGGTNTCCCTGGACCGTGGTGGCCTTTGCGCTGGTGGCGGCGACGGTGTTGAAGGGGATTTTCGATTATGCCGGGACCTACCTTGTGAACTACACCGGTTTTGGCATGATCACGGACCTGCGGGATGAGCTTTACAACGCCATTCTGCGGCGGTCGGCAGCATTTTTCCAGAAACACACGACGGGGACACTAATCTCCACGATCGTGAATGACATTGAGCGCATACAGTTTGCCATGTCGAGTGTGCTGGCGGAATTTCTCCAGCAGATCTTCACCCTGATTTTCACGGCATGTGTAGTGGTGCTGCTCGGGGGTAAGTTGGCCTGGGTGCTGTTGCTGTTTGTGCCCGCGATTCTTTATTCGGCGGGGAAGATTGGCGGGCGGGTGCGGCATACCACGCGGCGCGGGCAGGATAAGCTGGCGGATATTCAGAACATTTTGCATGAAACCATCACCGGCAACCGAATTGTCAAGGCATTCGGGATGGAGTCATGGGAGATGGCGCGCTTCCGCATGGCAGCGCGACGGTTGTTTCGGGCGAACTTGCGGTCGGTAGCGGCGGTGGCAATCAGTTCGCCGTTAATGGACATTTTTGGGGCGGTGGCGATTGCCATGCTGCTGCTGCTGGGGCGCGACCGGATCAACCATGGTCTGTTTACGGCCGGCACGTTTCTTGCGTTCATTGTTGCAGTGTTCAAGCTTTACGATCCGGTGCGGAAGTTTGCGATTTTCAATAATAATTTTCAGCAGGCGCTGGGAGCTTCGACGGAGATCTTCCGGTTTATGGATGCCGAGGATGAGGTGAGGGAGAAAGCGGGAGCCCGGGCGCTGCCGAACTTTGCGAAAAGCATCCGCTTTGAGGATGTTTCGTTCGCTTATGAGCTGGACGAAGATGGGCGGGAAATTCTGCGCGGTATCAATCTGGTGGTTAAGGCCGGGGAAGTGCTGGCGGTCGTGGGTTCGAGCGGGGCGGGGAAGAGCACGCTGGTACATCTGATCCCACGCTTCTTCGACGTGACTGGCGGTCGCTTGCTGATTGATGAGCATGATGTGCGCGATGTTACGCTCGCATCGGTGCGAGCGCAGATTGGCATTGTTACGCAGGATACGGTGCTGTTCAACGATAGTCTCCGCAACAACATTGCCTACGGGCAGCCGCATGTATCGCAGAAGAGTGTCGAGGCTGCCGCTTGTGCGGCGATGGCGCATGACTTTATTAAAGAATTGCCGGCGGGGTATGACACGGTGATTGGCGAGCGCGGGGTGCGGCTTTCTGGCGGGGAGCGGCAGCGGATCGCGATTGCGCGGGCGCTGCTGAAGAACGCACCTATTCTTATATTGGATGAAGCGACTTCGGCGCTGGACAGCGAGTCGGAAGCGCTGGTGCAGTCGGCGTTGCAGAACCTGATGGTGGGACGTACTGTGTTTTTGATTGCGCATCGGCTCTCGACGGTGCGACGGGCTGACCGGATTGTGGTGCTCGAGGGCGGCACCATCACCGATATTGGGGCGCATGAGGAACTGATGACCCGCCTGGGGACTTATCGACGGTTGTACGATTTGCAATTTGTGGAGGTGGATGCGCCGAAGGTGGCGCAGGCAAGGCAGTAGGGGAGCGGGTGACGGGTAGCAGGTCGCGGGCGGCGGCGATGAGCGCCGTAGGGGCGACAGTTCTATCAGGATGACAGTTCTGGAGGTGGAGGGGGCTCTCGAGCTGGTGTTTCGGGATTTGGACACATCATGCCTATTCGTTCCATGACGGGCTTTGCGCAAGTGAAGGGACAGCTGAATGGGCAGTCCAGCTTCACTTTGTCTCTGAAGTCGGTGAATCACCGGTTTCTCGATTTGCATTTCCGGATTCCGTCTGACAACGATTCGCTGGAGATGAAGCTGCGGCGGCTGCTGAAGGATCATATTGCGCGGGGGCATCTGGAATTGACTCTGAGCATGGAGCGCGGGGGCGCAGCGGGGGCCGCGGGGCTTAACAAGCAGCTGGTAGGAAGCTATGTTCATGCGTTTCGGGCGGCGGCGGCGGAGTTTAGTTTGGCGGCGGAGCCGGACTTGAACGTCATTCTTCGAATGCCGGGAGCTATGGACGCTTCCGACAACCTGGCGGCCGGACAATTTGAGGCCGCTGTTTTGGCCAAGGTCGACGAGGTGCTTGGCAGCTTGAATGCCATGCGGGAAGAAGAAGGGCGGGGAATTGAGCGAGAACTGAGGGAGCGCATGGGTCATCTGCAAGAGGCCGCGTATGGCGTGGAAAAACACCGGGACGCGGTGCTTAAGGCTTATATAGACAGGTTGCAGGCTCGCATCCAGGAATTGAATGGCCAACAAGTCGAGCGGGAGCGCATTCTGCAGGAGGCGGCACTTACGGCGGATCGCAGCGACATCCAGGAAGAAGTGGTCCGGCTGGATACGCATGTAAAGCATTTCCTGGCACTGCTCGATGAGGGGAATGAAGTGGGTAAAAAGCTTGATTTCCTGCTGCAGGAGATGAATCGCGAGGCGAATACTCTGCTTTCGAAAACTTCGGGGCTGGCGGGCGAGGCGATGAAGATCACCGAGATGGGGCTGGCGATGAAGTCGGAGATCGAGAAGGCGCGGGAGCAAGTGCAGAACATCGAATGAGCACAGTGTTTATTATCTCGGCGCCGTCGGGGTCGGGCAAATCGACGCTGGTGAATGAGCTTCGCAAGATCGTGACCGGGCTGGAATTTTCCATTTCGTACACCACGCGTCCACCACGGGGCAGTGAGCAAAATGGGCGCGAATACTTCTTCGTGCCGCGCGCGGAATTTGATGAGATGGTAGGCAAAGGCGAACTGCTGGAGCATGCGGAAGTGTTTGGGAATTGCTATGGCACGGCCAAGCGGTTTTTGCGTGAGGCGGAGCAGAAGGGGAACGATCTGCTGCTTGATATCGACGTGCAGGGGGCGCAGCAGGTCAAGAAGAAGATTCCGGATGCGGTCAGTATTTTTGTGCTTCCGCCCAATCGGGACAAACTGGAATGGCGGCTGCGTCACCGTGGAATGGATTCGAAAGATGTGATAGAGCGCCGGCTGGTCACGGCCAGCCGGGAGATTGAGAATTACGATAAATACGACTATATTTTGGTGAACGACCGCCTGGAACAGGCTGTGGACGAACTGCGAGCGATTGTGCTTTCAGAACGTCTGCGGCGCGCTGGAGAGAAGCCATCCTCGCATGACAAACGGATATTAGAGACCGCAGAGAGGTGCCGTCTGGGGAACGTGCGGGAGCGGGTGCAGCCCATCCTGCAATCCTTCAAAAGCGGCGCGGCGCAATCCTAGGCGACGGGGGATAACGATATGAAGTTGATGGACGGATTCGATAGTAATTATCGGTACATCC
>QIAS01000311.1:4844-7116 GCA_003225615.1 Acidobacteriota bacterium
CGCAAGCCTTGCCGCATCGCCCAGGACGAAATTAAAGCCGGTAAAGTGAAGTGGGTGATTCCGGAAATACCCAAGTCGGCCGCGGAAGTAGCCAGCGAAATGCTGGATAAGGTGGTGCCAAAGGAGTGAGGAGGAATTTTTGACTGTTGATTTTTGATTGTTGATTGCGATGCGGCTATAAGTTCGGCCTCGAATGTTTTTATTCAACAATCGAAAATCATCAATCAACAATCTAATCTTACGTCGGATCAGGTATAGACATTCCCATGAAGGTTGCTCTGGGCGTCAGCGGCGGGATTGCGGCTTATAAAGCGGCGGAAGTTGTGCGCCTGCTGCAGGAGCGCGGAATTCGCGTGCAGGTGATTATGACGCGGGCGGCGCAGGAGTTTATACGGCCCCTCACGTTTGCTGCTTTGTCTGGCGAAAAAGTGATTACGGATATGTTTGCGCCGGGGGACGAGCAGCCCAATATCGATTCTGCCGTGGAGCATATTGCGGTGGCGCAGTCGATTGATGCGCTGGCCGTGGTGCCGGCGACGGCTGATGTTCTGGGGAAATTCGCTCAAGGACTGGCTACTGATTTTTTGACTACTCTTTATCTGGCAACTACCGCTCCTGTTGTTGTGGCTCCTGCGATGAAAGTCAACATGTGGGAGCATGCGGCTACGCAAGCGAACCTGGAGATTCTGCGCAAGCGCGGGGTGAAGATCGTCGAACCGGGCAGCGGGTATCTGGCTTGTGGGATGACGGGCCCGGGACGGCTTGCGGAAAATGAAGCGATTGTGGCGGCGGTGATGGAGGCGCTGGGGGCTTCGCAGGATTTGGCGGGCGAAACGGTTTTGATTACCGCCGGACCGACGCGGGAAAAGATCGATCCCGTGCGCTACATTACCAACCGCTCCAGCGGGCGCATGGGATATGCGCTGGCGGAGGCTGCTCTGCGGCGGGGAGCGCGCGTTTTGCTGGTGAGTGGACCCTCGGCTTTGACGCCGCCCGGTGCGGCAGAGACCACGCGCGTGGAATCAGCGGAGGAGATGCGCGCGGCGGTACTGAAGTTTTTGCCGGAGTCGAGCGTCGTGATCAAGACGGCCGCGGTTTCCGATTACAAGCCGAAATCGATGGCTCCGCAGAAAATCAAGCGAAGTGGGCCAGTAGCGCTGGAACTCGAGCCGACGAGCGACATCCTGGCGGAGATCGGGCGTGCTAAAGAGGCGCATGGGAGTGCATCCGGTGAGCGGCCGAAAATCATTGTTGGCTTTGCGGCTGAGACGGAGAACATTCTGGAGAATGCGCGCAAGAAGTTGAGCGCGAAATCTGCAGATGCGATTGTGGTGAACGATGTTTCGCGGGAGGGCGTGGGTTTCGATTCCGAGCGGAATGCGGTGACCATCATCACGCAGGATGAGGTCGTGGAAGTTCCTGAAACGACCAAATGGGAAGTAGCGCAGCGCGTGCTGGATCAGGTAGTGCGGTTGCGCCGGACGAGAAGCGTTCCGATAAAGGCCGGGCGCTAGAAATGGCCCTGGATGCGCAACTGAGGCGAGCTCTCGCCGAGCGCATTCGCTACTACAACGAGCTTGGCATTTATGATTTTTACCGGCGGAGCGGCCCGGCGGACGAACTTTAGGAGCAGTGATACTCCGCATCTTGCGGGCGACAGTGCCCGCGCCAAACTTATCCAGCCAGAAGAGCGAGAGGACATGACCAGACGCGCTGCAGTTGCCAGGCGTGTGCGGGATGAAAACATTTTCGAGGTGGCTGCTGACAAGCCGGAATATAGCGTTGCTGATCCCGCAAAGGCGTTGAAGATTATTCGCGAGGATTTGGGCGATTGCACCCGCTGCGTGCTGCATAAACAAGGACGGAAGCAGATTGTGTTCGGCGTGGGAAGTCCGCGGGCGGAGCTGATGTTCATCGGCGAGGCTCCCGGGGCGGACGAAGATCAGCAGGGCGAACCGTTCGTGGGGCGGGCGGGGCAACTGCTGAACAACATGATCAAAGCGATGGGGTTGCAGCGGGAGGACGTGTACATCGCGAACATCATCAAGTGCCGCCCGCCGGGAAACCGCACGCCGGAGCGGGAGGAGTGTGAGACCTGTTCGCCGTTTCTGATGCGGCAGGTTGCGGCGATCAAGCCTAAGGTGATCGTGGCGCTTGGGGCAGTGGCGGCAAAAACGCTGCTGGCGATCAATGCTCCCATGGCCGAACTGCGGGGGCATTGGTATGAGTTCAAGCCTACCGGCGTGCGGAGTGATGATCCGTCATGGAGGGG
>QIAS01000312.1:0-893 GCA_003225615.1 Acidobacteriota bacterium
GTTTCGCCAAGTTGGAAAATTGCTGACAAGCTGGTGTATTCGCAAGTACGGGCCGGGTTGGGGGGCCGGGTGCGGCTATTCATATCCGGCGGTGCACCCCTGGGCCGTGAACTCGCGGAGTGGTACGCGACTATTGGCATTCGTATCCATGAGGGCTACGGACTCACCGAGACTTCTCCGGTGATCGCTGTTAACACACCTCGGGAACACAAGCTGGGGACCGTGGGCAAGCCCCTGGCCAATGTTGAGGTGCGAATCGCGGGAGATGGCGAAATCCTGGTTCGTGGTCCGTCTGTTTTCAAACAGTACTGGAACCGGCCGGAAGAAACCAAGAACGCTATCGTAGATGGCTGGTTCAAGACCGGCGATATTGGCAGCCTCGATCAAGATGGATTTCTCTCGGTTACCGACCGCAAGAAAGACTTGATTAAGACATCAGGAGGAAAGTTCGTTGCTCCTCAAGTGATCGAGAATTCGCTAAAACTCAATGCTCTGGTGGGAACAGCGGTTGTGATTGGAGACCGGCGCAAATTTCCGGCGGTCATTATCTCTCCCTATTTCCCTTTGCTGGAAGACTGGGCACGAGTCAACGGTGTGACGTTTGCTTCGCGTCAGGAACTGGTCGCGGATCCGAAAGTGCAGACTTTGTACGAAGGCATTGTGGCCGCGGTTAACCAGAACCTGGCGCGCTTTGAGAAGCTGAAGCGAGTCCTGCTGGTACCGGATGAATTTTCCGCTGAGGACGGGACGCTCACTCCTACCATGAAGCTCCGACGCCGCGCGGTGGAAGGACGTTACCGGAATTTAATTGAAGAGATGTATTCGAAGGCGGAAGGACACGTGGGGTAGCGTTTCGGCTTCTGGCTTCCGGTCTGGGTTTAGTTTTTTGGGAA
>QIAS01000312.1:1028-4398 GCA_003225615.1 Acidobacteriota bacterium
TGATTGAGCGCATCGCGAACGCTGTGCTGTGGATCTTGCCCGATCACAACTCTACCTGCCCCGTACAGACGACGGCCGAGTGCAATCGCGACAAGAATCAGCATCGCCAGGCCGGACAATTCGGCGATTGTCACTAAAGAATCCATAGTCGGCGGAGCGAACATCTGCGACTTGCCCGTCCCCTGACTTGGTGCCGGCGCTTCTGCAAACTGGCCCGGACGGGGTTCGCCCTTTCCTTATGGTTGAGCGAGTCCTGCTAAAGCTCTGTGACGCGGATCACCGATCTAGGTGATTGGCATTAAGGAGCGGAGAAGGGATTAAGCGAGGTGCTCTAACGCGGAGTCGCTGACGCCAGCTGGAGATTAATTTTGACGCGGGCAACTTGGAAATACGCAGAGTTTTCCGTTCGACCCACTTGGACCACGACCTGCCTCAGATAGCGCGGGGGACGCGCTGCATCGTTCGCCGCACAAATGTGCGGAACAGCCCAAACTGCTCCCGCCAGTACCCCCGCCCATAGCACCACAGAAAGAATCTTGATGCTAGCCCCGAACTCTTCTTCAATCACTGCGGTGCCGGCGCACATATCACCGACCCGTCGGTGAAGGCTGGAACAACCCGCCACGACCGCGCCAACAAGATAGAAGCCCAATCCGTCTACAATTCGCAACAGATTGCGAATGGCCAGAGCTGATAAGGGGTGACGGTCCGTAATTCGAACCACGCGAATCCCGACGATTGCTTTGCCCAGAGTGGCCCCGAAACTGGCTTCGAGTAGCCAAAGATACAGAAAAAATATTGTGGAGTTGAAGAATGCCGCGACCAGAAGCGATGCTCCGGTCAGCCTGAGTTCCCATCCCTCGACCATGCCCCAGCGCATAAAAACCCACGCATCCACGGTGATAAACAGGCCAAAAAGCACCATGCTGTCGAGCACAAAGGCGAGAAAGCGGTCTCCCAGGGTAGCCATGCGGCACGCATCGCTGTCTGGCTCCAGGGCGCGGATCTCAGGCACCTTCTGGGCTGCTGGGGGCTCCTCCATGCCTGATTCCTCCAGCAAATACTGGGCTGGCGGAATGGCGCCTCCGCAGGCAGCACAACGTTCCGCGCGTGGACCGGTTTGTCTATGACAGTGCGGACATTCCATATTTTTGTCAGCTGCGCAATGCTCGTGGGTATGTTAAGGATACCCTCGGTTTTCGCGAATTCCTGCGTGACGAAAGGACAGTGTCGGCCGGGGACTGCTCTTTAGCGTGTCAAGTCTCGATCGGTGGAACTCACGAACGGCGCCAGAAATTCATCGTTAAAAAGTGCAGCCGGATTTGCCGGGGAAATGTGCTCTAGTCCGCTACTTTCATTACAATAGAGGCATCATGGATCCATTAGTCGTTGCCGGCAGGCAGTTTCGTTCCCGCCTGATTGTGGGCACGGGAAAATACAAGTCGTTTCAGGAGACCGCTCGCGCTCTCGAAGCGAGTGGGGCAGAGATGGTCACCGTGGCCGTACGGCGCGTGAATCTGGACCGCAGCAAGGAATCGCTGCTCGACTTTATCGATCCCGCAAAATACTTTCTGCTACCCAACACCGCCGGATGCTATACGGCGGATGAAGCGGTGCGCGCGGCACGGCTGGGCCGCGAAGTCGGGCTTTCAGAGTGGATCAAGCTGGAAGTCATCGGCGATCAGCAGACTCTCTATCCGGACGTGCAGGCCACGCTTGAAGCTACTCGCGTTCTGGTGAAGGAAGGTTTTATCGTTCTTCCCTACACTTCTGATGACGTGGTTTTTGCGAAGCGGCTGCTGGACGCGGGAGCTTCCGCGATTATGCCGCTGGGAGCGCCGATTGGCAGCGGTCTCGGGATTCAGAATGAAGCCAACATCCGCATTCTGCGCGAAGTCATTACCGGTGTGCCGCTGATCGTGGACGCGGGTGTGGGGACAGCTTCGGATGCGGCGATTGCCATGGAACTTGGCGCCGACGCAGTCCTGATGAACACCGGCATCGCGAATGCGCAAGATCCGGTGCTCATGGCCGATGCCATGAAGCACGCGGTCATGGCAGGACGCAAGGCGTATCTTGCCGGACGCATGCCCAAAAAACTCTATGCCACTGCGAGTTCCCCGGCGGAAGGCGTTGTGCGGTAGGGCTTCCGGGCACCCGGTTTCCGGCAGAATGCGTACTTAGGGTTCAATCACTCGCCTCAACAAAAAAGGGGCGGCCATTTGCGCCGCCCTTATAGCTTTCCCGCTCACCGGTTTTCAGAGCATCTTCACACTTTCGACGTGAATGGAATCCGCGGTCGCGTGGCCGGTGATAGCTACGTGATGGCCCACATGCTCCTTCAGAGCATCCGGATTGTCTACCGTCAGCACCTTCTGGTCCGTGTCGGTGACAACAACCATCTTGGCGCCTTTTTCCAGGCACTTCTTGGCGCAGTCTTCCTTGCCCGCGGCGGCGCCTTTTACGCCGCAATTGGAGTCCGTAACCCAGCCGTTCACCGTGTCACCAGCTTTGTCGGACCCGGCGGAAGCGATTCCGATCATCATGAAAACCATGCACAGCGCTACACAAACCAACAACAATTTCCTCATAGTGCATCTCCTTGTGTCGGCGGCCGAATAGCCGCGCAGGTTGAGAAACTCGGCGTCTCCGAATCTCTGAGACGCGATTAGCCACGACAAAACCCATACCTACTGAGTTCGCAAACGTCGAGGTGGTTACACAACTCCAAGCCGGAATCGAAGAGTGAGCTGGAATATATCACAGTGCGACGTGATGAGGGGTTTGAAGGAGAGATTGAATCCCAGACTATCTCCGCGCAGCGCGACTAGCAGGCTTCTGAGAAATCTCGGCGGAGGGTGACACATACACCACCTCTCCGGGGCGAGTATAGTGCAGTTGCTCGCGGGTTTCCTTCTCGATAGTCTGCGGGTCGCTTCTAAGAGCCTTTATTTGCTGCGTATATTGCTCGTTCTCCATTTGCAGCTTCTGATTTTCTTTTTGCAGTTGTTGGTACTCGGCGCGCTTTTGCCGGTACACGACCATTCCATTCGCGCCCAACATAACATGAAGAGACAGCCATACTGTTAGGAGGAGGACTGCCGCGGTAGCCAAGCGCCGCCATGTGTTTGATATCCACAGACAAGCAGGGCGCCATCTCAGGGTGAACTTGGCGATGAAGGCTTCGGCCTGAGGAGCCCGTTTCATCACGGCGCGCACTCCATCCTCCGGGCTCGGCAGAATTCTAAGTTTCCCCATTCCCTTTACTCGAAGATCCATTGCTTAGCCGCTGCGCTCAGTTTTTTGAGGTCGTCTGCGTTGCGCGCCTCGGAATAGACCCGAACCACCGGCTCGGTGCCTGAACGGCGGT
>QIAS01000312.1:4510-5063 GCA_003225615.1 Acidobacteriota bacterium
GAAGTTTTCGCGTTGGGGATAAAAGGAACCAACTTTGACAAATAGCTCTTTGAGTTGCTGGCCCAGAGATTTGCCGCGGCGAGCCACCATCTCGCAGCACAGCAGGCCGGCGAGAATGCCGTCCTTCTCCGGCACATGGCCCCGGATGGAAAGTCCTGCGCTCTCTTCCCCACCGATAACGATCTTGTCCTGCTTGATCAGCTCACCAATGTATTTGAACCCCACGGGAGTCTCATGCAGTTCCACTTTGTGGTGCTTGGCCAGGGCGTTGATCAGATTTGTGGTGGCAACGGATTTGCCGACGCCATTCTTCCATCCCCGGCTTTCCACCAGGTAATCGAAGAGTAGCGCAATGATGTAATTGGGTTGGAAGAACGTGCCGTCTTCATCGACGATGCCGAATCGGTCAGCATCACCGTCGGTCGCGATACCAAGATGAGCTTTCATTTCGCGCATCTTCTCACGCATCGGATCCAGCAAATGGTCGTCCGGCTCGGGTGCATGCCCACCAAACAAAACATCGCGGTAGTCGTGCACGGTACCGACGGCTACA
>QIAS01000312.1:5109-8587 GCA_003225615.1 Acidobacteriota bacterium
CTTGACGGTTCCCACGTCAACGATGTCCCTCAAGCGCGCCAGGTACATGCGGCGAGGATCCAAACTTTCCGCAGGCGGACTCGTCGGCACTACCCGCTTCTTGGGAGAAGATGACGAGGCATCGTAAGCCGCAATTTCAGCCTCGATCCTCGCGGTAACCGCGGGCAGCGCCGGTGCACCGTCGGGCGTAGAGAACTTAATTCCGTTGTAATCAGGTGGATTATGAGAGGCGGTGAAGTTTACCGCCCCATCGGACTTAGCCTGAATCACCGCATAGGAAATGGCAGGAGTAGGCGCCGCGTCACTAATCACCAAAGGTGTGATGCCGTAGCTGGAGAAAATGTCTGCTGCAAGCGAACAGAGTGTTTCGCCCAAAAAGCGTGGATCGCGGCCCACAATCACTCGGGCGCCAGAGGCCTTTTGCGAGACCACGTAGCGCGCAATTCCACTTATAGCCCGTCGTACGTTGGCCAGAGTAAACTCATCGGCCATTACGGCGCGCCAGCCCGATGTTCCAAATTTGATTTTTGCTGCCATGCCTGCGGTACGGCTGTGATTGCCAGTAGCCGCTGCTAAACTTCGAACGGCACTGGTTTCAGAAATGACGAAAGCTGATTCTATATGACCGACAAGATAATCGTACTCACAACCACCGGCTCACAGGAAGAGGCACGGAAGATCGGGCGCAGCTTGGTAGAACAGGGACTCGCTGCCTGCGTTAACATTGTGCCGCAGGTCGAGTCCATTTACCGTTGGCAAGGCAGCATCGAGAACGCTCAGGAGTGGCTACTAGTAATCAAGACCACCGCACCGTCTTTCAACCGCGTTTGCGCCACTATCTTTCAGTTGCATTCCTATGAATTGCCGGAATGCATTTCGCTGGCCATCGCAGACGGCAGCCCGGCTTACCTCGATTGGATTGCAAGTTCCGTCGAGTGAGGAAGCAGTCGCCGGATCTTCCCAAACGATCAACGTTCGCCCCAGAACAAGAAAAAGGACGGCGAGAATACTCGCCGTCCTTGGGCCTGAAACATGGGTGAGTTTAGTGTTCCTGACGGTCCCGCTGCAAATCCTTCCGATCACGATGCAGATCGCGCCGGTCGTGATGTACATCGCGACGATCCGCTCTAATATCTTTCCGATCGTGATTGATGTCGCGCTGATCAGCGCGGGCATCCCGCAAATTGCGATTCCGGTCCACTCGGTCGCGGTTCAGGTCACGACGGTCGGCTCGGATGTCGCGTTGGTCGCGATTGCGGTCTGCGCGGTCTTTGTTCAGGTCGCGACGGTCGTTGCGGATGTCAGCGCGATCCTTGGCGACATCGGCGGCATCATGATTTTTCTCGTCCCGGATCATGTCGGCGCGGTCTCGGTTCAAGTCACGCCGATCATTATTGATGTCGCGCTGGTCGCGATTGCGGTCCGTCCGGTCTTTGTTCAGGTCGCGGCGGTCATGGTTGATGTCGCGCTGGTCACCACGAGCGTCCCGCAAATCCCGGTTCCTGTCCCGACGATCACGGAAAATGTCGCGGCGATCGTTACGAGTGTCCCGGCGGTCCCCACGCAGATCTCTCGTGTCTTGACGAACGTCCTTCTGGTCCCGATTCTGGTCGTTTGCCGAACTGGTTGTGCTCGCCTGATCGCCGCTCTGGCCAAATCCAATCAATGACGCCAGCAGTAAAAACGTCAGGCTGAGTAAGCTTCGTCGCATATAGATGATCTCCTATGTTTCCTGCCCGCTACAGCTCAAAACCCAAGCACTACGGAAAAGTTTCGCTTGACAGCAGCATACAACGCAGGATTATTGCGTGGTCTAAAGGTACTTTAGTAACTGCGCAAACATTTGCCCGAGCTAGTCACCTCTCGATGGAGAGGACGATCCAACATACCCATTCGCACGGATGATGTGGCTCCCTGGTACCTCATGAGTAAACGCTCTCTTGGTGAAGTTGGCGCTCTGGTTCCTTCTGTTGCAAATCGCCAGTTAACATAGGCGAGGGCTGGCGATAGGTTCAGCAGACACTGGATGAATATCCTCGAGTTCACATTATTCGTTTTTGTCGGATCGCTCGCTGCCGGCTTTCTAGGTGCGCTTACCGGATTGGGTGGTGGAGTGGTTTTGGTCCCTTTACTCACCCTGTTCTTCAAAGTCGACATCCGTTACGCGATCGGTGCGTCGCTGGTATCTGTGATTGCTACCTCTTCAGGCGCTGCCGCCGCCTACGTTAAAGAGGGCTTTTCCAATATTCGCATTGGCATGTTTCTGGAGATAGCCACGACGTTGGGCGCGGTTTTGAGCTGTAGCGGGCAGGAAACATAGGAGATCATCGATATGCGACGAAGCTTACTCAGCCTATCTCTCCAAAGGCTCTCAACCCGATCTCGCGCGCGAGGATTCGCCCGACAAACTCGCCACCCGGCTACGAATGAATGGCGTCTATCCGTCCCTTACCGGGCCCCGGCATTACAACGTACATGGTGTGCCACAAGGCTTTGGCCTGATGTTCGGTGCCGGTACTTTGTCCGGATTGCTCGGAATCGGCTCGGGAGCGGTGAAGGTACTGGCAATGGACCAGGCCATGAGAATTCCATTTAAGGTGTCGACGACAACGAGCAACTTCATGATTGGCGTCACCGCTGCCGCCAGCGCAGGCGTGTATCTGAACCGCGGCTACATCGATCCCGGCTTGGCGATGCCCGTGATGTTGGGGGTCCTTGCGGGGTCGGTACTTGGCACCCGGGTGCTGTCCAGGACTAAAACCTCGGTGCTGCGCTGGGTGTTCAGCGGAGTAATTGTGGTGTTGGGGATCGAAATGCTTTTTAAGGGGATAACTGGAAAACTCTAGATGACTACAACGACTTCATGGACGGATGAGAAGACCGAATACATCATTGGCAATCTTCTCCGCGCCGGCGTGACGCTTTCCGCGATCGTGGTTTTGGCTGGCGGAATACTCTACCTCGTACGCTACGGTCATTCTCCGGCCGATTATCGAGTTTTTCGCGGCGAACCCACAGATCTGCGCCACGTGTCAGGAATTGTGCGGGACGCGGCGGCGCTGCACAGCCGTGGCATCATTCAGCTCGGCCTCTTACTTTTAATTGCCACTCCCATTGCCAGAGTAGCCTTTGCGGTGTTCGCGTTTGCCGCCGAAGGTGACAGAATGTATGTCGCTTTCTCGCTGATCGTGTTGGCGATTCTTATGTTCAGCTTGATTGGATCGGCGTGAGTGCTGTTGGGCAGCATCGAGCTGCGCAAGCTCAACTCTCAATAGCAGGTCTAAGTTCTTCTCGAATGCGAGATCCGCTGGCACCCATTTTCATCATGAGCGCTGCCAGGTTCAGAATGCGAACGGCGGCATCTTTGGGACTGACACCGCGTGCGTGAATATTCGAAATCAGATTGCGATGGGCGTCGGTGTGTGTCTTTGCCGGTTGATAAGCCATGTACGCGGATAAACTCTCGGCCGTGGCCAGG
>QIAS01000312.1:8610-10283 GCA_003225615.1 Acidobacteriota bacterium
AGTAAGCAGCTCGCCAATTTCATTGAGAATCCCAACCCGGCAGTGACGGATTACAAACGTCTGGCCAACGGTCCAGCCTCGTGTTTTAGCCTCCTCGTGCAGCGTCGCTAGTAATGCGGGCACTTGAGCGGCAACGGCGGTCACCGACAAACCGTCCCCAATTGCAATTTGCAAGCGATTACCGGGTCGACAACGCTTCAGCAATTCTGCGCGAGAATTCTCAGTGAAACGTCTTCCCAAGTCCGGGCGAAGCAGGTATTGATCCTTGGACGCGGCCTGGGTGGAGACCTCAAACAGTTTCC
Organism: Acidobacteriota bacterium; assembly: GCA_003225615.1. Taxonomy (GTDB): domain Bacteria; phylum Acidobacteriota; class Terriglobia; order Terriglobales; family Acidobacteriaceae; genus QIAS01. The sequence goes on from QIAS01000312.1 coordinate 8,913, forward strand.
ATTCTTCTACCAACGCGGGGGCGAAGACGTGTTCCAGATTCAACTCGGCGCGAACGGCATCTCGGGCGGCCGCGTGGGCTGCGCGTAACTCCAGTTGAGTGGAAGTACGGTAGCCCGCGCCCGCTCGACCCGCCAGCAGTCGCGCCGGAGTTCGCAGCCGGACCTTGCGAACCATCTCGGGCCAATCGGGCGGCGCAAGTGATTGATCTTCGTCGGCCATTCAGAGAATCTTCTCCAGCGAGGATTCAAGCGGCTGCATTAATTGGCGCCGTGACGGCGCGTCAAGACGAGCGGGTTCCCCTTCGCGGTAGATGCCGGTTTTTTCCAGCCATGCCAGGAATTCCGGAGCAGGCGCCAGTTTGAATATTCTGCGAACCGCCAGCGCGTCATGGTAGCTGGTGGACTGATAGTTGAGCATGACATCATCCGAGCAGGGAACCCCCATGAAGTAGTTACATCCGGCGGCGGCCAGCAGCAACAACAGATTGTCGGCCGAGTTCTGATCAGCGGCCGCATGATTCGTGTAGCAGACGTCACATCCCATCGGCAGACCCAGCAGTTTTCCCATGAAATGGTCTTCGAGGCCGGCGCGGATGATCTGCCGCTCGTCATACAAATACTCAGGGCCGATGAAGCCAACTACGCTGTTCACGAGAAATGGCTGGAATACGCGCGCCACTCCGTAGGCTCGAGCCTCGAGCGTCAGTTGGTCAACGCGGTGGTGAGCTTCGGCCGAGAGCGCGCTTCCCTGCCCGGTCTCAAAGTACATGACGTTGTCACCTTTCCAGGCGACATCTCGTTTTTTGTGATGCTCCATCACCTGTTCCCGACCTTCGCGCAACATGGCCAGCGTTATGCCGAAACTGTGGTTGGCCGCTTCCGTTCCGGCAACGGACTGGAAAAGCAGGTCGACGGGCGCACCACGTTTCATTGCGGCCAATTGCGTGGTGATGTGTGCCAGGCAGCAGGTCTGCGTGGGGGCCTGATAAGCCTCCACCAGGCGTTGAAGGCCTCGCAGAATAGTGCCCACCGTCTCGACCGAATCAGTGGCAGGATTCACTCCAATCACAGCATCGCCGCACCCGTAAAGCAGGCCCTCAAAAGCTGCAAGCAATATTCCCCCAATGTCGTCGGCTGGATGATTGGGTTGAATTCGAATGCCCAGCACACCACGCTCGCCCATAGTATTGCGGCAGTGTGTGATGTTGCGGACCTTGGCAGCCGCGAGGACCAGATCCTTGTTGCTCATGATTTTGGCAACGGCCGCGGCAATTTCCGGGATGATGGCCCACTGGAGTTGTCTTAACTCGGCTTCGCCGGTTGAGTCGTCGAGAATGTGCTCGCGAAATTCGCCGACGGTCATACTTCTGA
>QIAS01000192.1:0-5991 GCA_003225615.1 Acidobacteriota bacterium
AACCAGGAAGGCTGAGGGGCCGGGGCGCATTGACTTCGATCATGTGTGGTTCGCCTATAGGGAAGTTCCCGCCGACACTACCGAAGCCTCGAGTGGATCTGGCGGGTCGGGGGCGCCTCTCACCGCACAGCCTCTGCCCTCTGATGGACAGCCTGATTGGGTTCTGCGCGACGTGAGCTTCACGATCGAACCCGGCGAGACCGCTGCAATTGTCGGCCATACCGGCGCGGGTAAGACCACCATGATCTCGCTTCTACTGCGCTTCTACGATGTGCAGAAGGGCGCAATTCGAATTGATGGCATTGATATCAAGGAAATGGATGTGGCCGAACTGAGGCGACGTTTCGGCGTGGTGCTGCAGGACCCGTTCTTGTTTTCGGGGACCATCGCCGGCAACATTCGCCTCGGCACCAGCGCGATTTCTGATGCACAGGTGGAGCGGGCGGCGGAAGAAGTGAATTTGGCGGATTTCATCCGCGCTCTGCCTGCACGTTATCCACCGGCCAAAAACAACTCATCTCGTTTGCTCGCGCGCTGGCGCATGATCCGAAGATTCTGATTCTGGATGAGGCGACCTCGAGCGTGGATACGGAAACAGAATTTCGGGTGCGTGGGGCGCTCAACCGTATGGTCGAGGGCCGTACCTCGCTGATCATCGCTCACCGCCTCTCTACCATTCAACGCGCCGACAAGATCATCGTCATGCATAAGGGGCAGTTGCGTGAGATGGGCACGCACCAGCAATTGCTCGCGAAACGCGGCATTTATTACAAGCTCTACCAACTGCAATACAAAGATCAGGAAGTCGGCGCTCCCGCAGCGAGCACGCCCGAAGTCGGGGCCAGCGCGGACGATTAGGTTCGTGGTCCGCGAAACAGAGACGCGGCGAGCGGCGTCTCTACAGGGATGTGCGGTGAGCATGGCGGCTTCGGTGTGGAATCCCAGGTGACAGCAATCTCCGCAATTCCCTTTACAATTGTCGCGTGCGAGTTCTGATCTCTGCTGGAGAGGCGTCGGGAGAAATGTATGGCGCGCAGCTGATCGAGGCGCTGCGCTGTCGCAATTCATCCTTGGAATTTTTTGGCGTCGGCGGTGAGCGCATGCGCGCCGCCGGCTGCCAGACGGTTCTCGATGCCGCTGACCTCTCCGTCGTCGGGATTACCGAAATTGTCGGCCACCTGCCAAAGATTTATGGCCTGTACAGAAAATTAATCCGGGAAGCGGATCGTCGCCGGCCGGATCTGGCCATCGTCATCGATTCCCCGGCGTTCAATTGGCGGGTAGCGCGGCAGATGCATAAACGCGGGATCCCGGTCGTCTACTACGTTTGTCCCCAGTTCTGGGCATGGCGGCAGAAACGCGTCAAGCTGCTCCGCAAATACATAACCAAGGCGCTGGTCATTTTTCCTTTTGAAGAGGAGTTCTATAGGAATCGCGGCGTCGATGCATCGTTTGTAGGCCATCCTCTGGCGGAACTCCCGCACCCGACTGTGGAGCGCAACGATTACGCGTCTCAATACAAACTAGATCCTGAGAAGCACTGGATCACGCTGATGCCCGGCAGCCGCGTCAAAGAAGTCAGCATGAATCTGCCGACCATGCTGGAAGCGGCCGCTCAGGTTGGCGCAGCGCTTGAATTTCTGCTGCCGGTTGCCGCCACCCTCGACCGCCACTCTTTGGCCGCCAGGATAGGGCAACGAAACATTACGCTGGTTCCGGAAGCCCAGCCCGCTCTATGGCACTCCCGCGCCGGAATCATCGCGAGTGGCACGGCAACGGTCGAGGCCGCCATGATGGCCACGCCTTTCGTGATGGTCTACCGCGTATCTGCGCTGACTTATACCCTGGGTAAGCCGAGAGTCAAGGTTCCCCACTTTGCCATGGTGAACCTCATCGCAGGCGAGGAGATTGTCCCAGAGTTGGTGCAGCACAATTTCACTGCCGCGAACGTAGTGGCGCGGCTGAATGAAATTATTCCCGACGGCCCGGTGCGGGACAACATTTTGGAGGGGCTGGCGCGGGTGAAGGCAAGTCTTCGTGCCTCGGATACAAGCGATGTGCGTCACCCCGCCGAGCGTGCCGCAGCCGCTGTTTTGGCATTGTTGCCTCGCGAAAAACAGTGACTAACACCGGGTGCCGGCAGGGGACTCCGTCGACGGTGGGTGTAGAACTCGTCTTTTTGGGGGCCGGATTTCTAAACAGGTGCTTGCCAAGCCACAAAACACCTCTTAACCTTGTGTGCTCAGCATCTTTTGCGCAACAATTTTCATCTTACAGAGTAGTCTTACTTTCCAGGAGATCTTCCTTCATGGTCCTTGTCCCTCGGCGCATGCGTCGGGCCCTTAAACTACCTCTGATCCTGCTGGTTTTCCTGATCACCTCCCCGTCTGTGTGGGCGGCGGAGAAGAACCGCCTACGGGTCGATGACTACCAGATCGATGCCGAACTCAGCCCCCATGGCCACAAGCTGACGGCACGCGCCAAGGTGAAGTTCACCGCGCTCGAAGACCTGAGCATAGCCACCTTTGAGCTGAATAATGGCCTGCGGCTCACTAAGGTGCTGGATGCCAACAATAAACCACTTAACGCTGAGCGGGTCACGCAGGATTCCACCGTCCGCATTCCCCTTCCAAACGGTCTGAGCAAGGACACCACAACAACTTTTACCTTCGATTACGAGGGCGTACTGGAATCTGGCGATGAGAGTCCGGTGCAAGGGCTGAAACTGGCCAATATTGGCGATGATACGAGTTACTTGCTCTACGCAGCCCGATGGTTTCCGGTGAATGCTTTTGGGGTGAACCGGTTCACCTCTACGATCAGCATTACTGTTCCTACTCACATGGTTGCCATAGGCAGTGGTCGCGCCACGGTGGGCGCGCCGGTGGCCAAAAGGGGCAGCGCCAGCGCCCTGCCCAGCAAGACGTACACATTCACGTGGGACAAGCCGAGCTTCCCCGGAACCATCATTGCGGGTCAGTTTCAGGAGTTCAAAAGTGACGAGGCCGGGGTTGATCTGCACGTTTTCTTCAAACCCGTGCACCAGGCGCTGGGCGCGGAATACGCATCCACAGCGCTAAAGGAATTCACCTATTTCATCACGCTTTATGGACCGGCGCCTTCCGCCAAGCTCAATGTTGTAGAAATTCCCGATGACACGGTGCCGGCAGCCTGGGCGCCCGAGATTGCCGCCATTGCCAGCCGCGCCGTGACTCCAAAAACGAACTATCGCTTGCTGGCCAACACCATCGCGCACCAGTGGTGGGGAGTTTCGGTCAGTCCAGCGAGCAAGGAAGATTGGTGGCTGGATGATGGTTTCGCTCGCTATTCGGAAGCCCGCTACGTCGAAAGTGCCGCCGGGCAGAACGGCCTGGAAGAAGCGGTGAAGGACATGTCGGTGGGCGCGCTGGCTTACGACACCGTGCCGCTGTCCAGTGTCGGCAAGCTGGACGTTTTTTCGCCCGAGTTTCAGTCCCTGGTCACCGACAAAGGAGCGATGATCCTGCACATGCTTCGTTGGGTTCTGGGCGACCAGAAATTCGATCAAGCCATGCGCACGTTCGCCAGCCAGTATGCGGGCAAACCTGTAACCATGGATCAGTTTCGTGACATTGCCGAAAAAAGTTATGGCGACAAGTTGACCTGGTTCTTCTCGCAGTGGCTAGACTCGACCGGTGCGCCCGAGTTCAAGACCAAGTACACCGTCTACCGCATGGGCAATAACAAGGGCTTCCGCGTGGTGGGCGAAATTTCGCAGGATCTCGATCTCTTCCGCATGCCGGTCGATCTGAAGATTGATACCGACGGTAAAACTGAAGAAAAGCGCGTGGAAGTCGTGGGCACGAACTCACCATTTACGGTTGAGACGTTCGGGAGGCCACGGCGCATCGTGGTGGATCCCGAAGATCGCGTGCTGAAGAATTCTACGGACGTCAAGTTGCGTTCCTCGATAATGCGCGGACAGGCCATGGTGCAGCAGGGCGACTTGGCCGGAGCTTTGTCGGAGTTCAACAAAGCTCTCGAGGTCAACAAGAACAGCTCGCTCGCCCATTACCGCATCGCCGAAGTTTTCTTCCTGCAAAAGAACTATCAGGCGGCGGCCAACGCTTACCGGGAGTCGCTCAATGGCGACGGTGATCCTCGTTGGACTGAAGTATGGAGCCACATTCAGTTGGGAAAGATTTTTGACATCACCGGACAGCGCGAACGGGCTACGAACGAATATCGGCAAGCGATCCAGACTAATGACAATACACAGGGAGCCATGGAGGAAGCGCGCAAATACTTGCAAAAACCGTTTGAACGCGAGAAAGGGACGAGCGGGTGAGCGGGAGGGGGCCTTTGCTCAGTGTAGCCCTTTACCTCCGTTAGCCAGGCCGACCTTAACAATTTAGACGAAGTCCCGCCAGCAACAGATCTCCAATCAACCGGAACTTGCGCTCGAGCTTGCGACGTCGGTATTGAGCCTTATGCTCGGAGTGCCCGAGCCGACCAGCTTCAGTCTGGGCTCTCGCTCGATAGCTTTGAGTAACTCGCGGGTGACGCGGTCATCAACTTCAGCGGCATTCTGTAAGGTTACAGGAAAACGAATCACCGCCTCGAGACCGGCCTGGGTAAAGCGAAGCCGGCTAGTGGGACGCAACTCCGTCGGCTGGGCATAGGACAAGGTTCTTTCCAGCTGCCGACGTTGCCTCTCCATGTCTTCGTGGTAATCGGCGAAAACCGCTTCGACCACTCCAAGGAGGCGTTGCTCAACGACGCGGTAGTCGCTGTCGGGACTCAATGTAAGAGTGATCTCATGCCAAACGAAGCTGGTTCCGGGAATCTGTTTGAAGAGGCCTGCTGTGGGCTGAAATACGATTGAGTTGGAGAATGCAACCACGCGGCCTGTGGGCATGTCACCGCTACCCAATTCCATCACGTGCAGGCGCACCAGCCCGATATCCATGACCTCGCCGGTTACTCCCCCGATCTGCACGCGATCTCCCACGCGGATGCCGAATCGTCCAATCAGGAAGAAATAGCCGGCCACGGAAAGAATTACGCTTTGCAAGGCTACCGCGATGCCCGCGGTCAGCAGCCCGGCGAAAGTGGCAACCGATCCCAGCTGAGTGGCGAAGGCAAACGCAATAATGATGCCGAACACGAACCACATGACAATCTTGCGGAGGAGGAGGAACTGGTATCGGCGGCGAGGATCATGGACGTAGCGGAATATGGTCTTGCGCCACAATTCGCCGAACCCAAATGCAACCGCGAGAATGATGCCCAAAATTGCGATTCGGATAAGCAGACTGCGCAGCTCCGCGCGGTACTGGCTTTTGACATTGCTCTGCCAGTTGGTCAAGTTGGCCTTGTAGAGCCCCAACAAAATTCCTGCTTTGCTCAAGGGAAGAACCGAGGCAGTGGTTTGCCGGAATTGAGCAGTAAGAGCGTCGAAATCTTTTTTCACGCTTGCAAGCGTACTGCTGTCGCCGGTATCGGCTTGCTTGGCCAGTTCATCGCCCTGCTGGGAAAGCTGTTTGAGCTTGTTGACCAAAGGCGCGCGGAGTTCTTTGGCACGCTGCGCCAGCGCTTCGGTCTCATTGATCCTTTGATCGATGCTGTGGATTTTGCGAGAAAGACCAAATAGATCCGCGGTCAATCCCCAAATGCCCGAAGGCTCGACTCGGTTCGCAACCGGCGACGCCGCGCTGGAGGGCTGTGAACCAGCAGTGTGGTTCTCCGTGCTGGCCTGGCTTAAATCCGAGGGCAGAGAACGTGCCAGCGCCTCGATCTGCCCTCGCAGTCCGCTGGCTCCCAGGCCGTTGGTGCTCGCGCCGCTGACAAATTCTGCCACGCTGCGGAGAGCATCTCGACGGGCATTTGCCAGGTCCAGTTCGCTTTGCACCTCTGCGATAGTCGCTTGCAGGGCTTCGCGTTTCTTACCCGATGCGGTCTCTAGTTTCTGGCGGGCGGACTGGAGCTCGGTTTGTAGTTCACGTACGTCTT
>QIAS01000192.1:6062-6555 GCA_003225615.1 Acidobacteriota bacterium
CCTGGCGAACTCGAATGACAAGCGGACTGCCTGGTCGGCGAGTTGCCGATCGTCATTGATCACCAGAATGTCGCTGGGTTCGGTGGCGATCTGGTGTTCGACGTTCAGCTGGCGATACCAATTGATTGTCTGGCTCAGGAATTGGATTATGTCGGATGGTTCGGGAGCGGATGCCGGAGCGGCTTGGGAAAAGGCCGTTCCTAATGCCAAGAGCAGCAGTGCGGCCAAAGCCAGCAGAAACGTAACCGAACAGGTAATACGGACTGAGTGACCGGGTTGAGCACACCGCCACTCTCTTACTGGGGAGAGAAATAGCATTCCTGGCAAATCCAATCTTCAAATAGTTTAAATGATGAGAGGCAGACGAATGTGGCTTTCGCAAGCTCACAAAATCAGTATCCGTGATTCAAGAGGCTCGCGGCAGATCGGCTCCAGGCCGGGTTCTTTGCCACTCCTTGCGTGCCGAATCTGCGTCCTGGGCTCCGTTGTGACG
>QIAS01000192.1:6709-9897 GCA_003225615.1 Acidobacteriota bacterium
CGCCGCGGCGGCTCCCAGTCCGGCCGCTAGTATTGGCCCTACTCCCGGCACAAAGAGGCTGGCTACAGCACTGCCTAGGGACAACCCCGCACCTACGCCCGCCGCCCCGCCCAAGAGGGCACCCACAGTTTTGCCCATCCCGGGAGCTTCTGCATCGGTCGTGGGTACGGATGCGAGTTCGGCTTCGGAGTGTTCTCCCGTTAGAAATATGAGCGACTCGTGGGGAATGCCCGCACTGACTAATTCCCTGATTGCTCGTTCGGCTGCCGCTCGCGAACTGAAAATTCCGACCACGCTTTGCATGCGTTTCTCCCTTTCGAGGTATTCATTTCTAAGATGCTCCGAGAGCCACCAGCGGGTGTTCGTCTGTTTTTAGGAGCATGCCGGTAAGGAATCGGTCGCAGAGGAGTCCTGCCGCGTTCGATGTCAAAATTATAGGAGTAGCAAGTAGCGTCGGATAGGCAAAAGGCGCGGATTAACCGAACTTTCACGATTACTCCGCGCCTTTTAGTACCCTGCCTTGCGGTACGGTACGCCATGATTATCGCAGGTGTTAGAAAATCTGCGTCCATCAGGAATTTACTGTAGGTCGACCTAGGGCGCCTCCGACGACATCNNGCGACGGCGATTTTAAGGCCGGTTTTAAGGCTGGCAAAAAACCATGATTGATTCGTTTTAATAAATCGCTTACCCTTCCTGTACTTCCGAGGATTGGATGGTAGAGCAAAACAAGGCGTCGGCGGGCCCCTTTGCGCATTTCATGCTCAAGGAGATTTACGAGCAGCCCCAAGCCATCCTGGAGACCATCCAGCAACATGTCGCGGGCGACCTAATTTTTCCCGGCGAACTTCAGCCCATCGAGAGTGCTCTGCAGACCTTCAAGAAAATCATCATCGCCGCCAGTGGAACCAGTCGCCATGCCGGCCTGGCGGGCGAAATCATGATTGAGGATCTCTCCGGGATTGCGGTGGATGTTGAGTATTCCAGCGAATATTGTTACCGGTCGACGCATTCCGGCGCCGATCCCATTGTTATGGTAATCACCCAGTCCGGTGAAACAGCGGACACGATTGCCGCCCAGCGAGAGGCTCTGACGCGGGGAGCGAAGACGGTCGCCATCTCCAACGTTGCGGACTCGACCATCGCACGCGAGGCGAGTGCCAATCTGCTGACCCATGCGGGGCGTGAGATCGCCGTGCCCGCGACCAAGAGCTTCACCACGCAGTTGACCGTGCTTTATCTATTTGCTTTGTTCCTGGCGCGTAAACAGGGGCGCATGACCAGTGAGGTGATTCGAACGTACTTGAAACGGCTCCTGGAATTGCCGGAGGCGATCCAGCGCTCGATACCAGCCTGGGATTCGAGAGCCGGGGAATTCGCGCAGCAATACCGGAAGTCGCAAACTTTTCTTTACCTCGGTCGCAGCGTTCACTACGCCATTGCCCGCGAGGGTGCACTGAAATTGAAGGAAATCTCCTACGCTCACGCCGAAGGCTATCCCGTGGGTGAGCTCAAGCATGGTCCTAACGCCTTGGTCAGCGAACATTTACCGGTGGTTGTGCTGGCTACTTCCGATGCGGAAGATCCAGACTCCATGCTGCGATACCGAAAGACGCTGAATCTCCTGGAAGAACTGAAAGAACAGGGAGGCAAACTCATCGTGGTCGCCACTGACGGCGATCGAGAAGTGCGCTCGCTCGCCGACCACGTCTTCTATGTCCCGCCCGCTCCCGAGTTATTACTATCTATTCTGGAAGTTGTTCCCCTGCAGCTTTTTGCCTATCACATGGCGGTCTTGAACGGTTGCGATGTGGACCGTCCGCGCAATTTGGTGAAAGCCGTAGTGCGCGAATAGACAGAAATCGCGGGTTTGTCTCTGAAATGTAAAATAAATGTCATTATTAGTGCTGAACTTCGTCTAAGTGACTGAAGCAGTAGTAGGCTCGTCCTATGTTAAGTTCGAGCTTGCAGCCACTTCCTGAAACTAACTCTATGGAAAAAATTCTCGTGGTCGAGGATGACCGTGCCGTGCAGAAGGCGCTGAAACGCTTGTTCGAGTCGGAGGGCTTTATGGTGGACGTGCAAGCGGACGGGAAGTCTGCCCTCGAAGCGTTCCGGGCGTCGGCACCGTCGGCGATTGTCCTCGATCTAAGGCTGCCCTCGATGTCGGGACGAGACGTCTGCCGCGAGGTCAAGCAGCAGTTTCCGACCCTGCCGATCATAATTCTGAGCGCTACCACTGACGTTACCGACAAGGTTTTGCTGCTGGAACTTGGCGCCGACGATTATGTAACCAAGCCCTTCAGTCCCCGCGAACTGCTGGCCCGCGTGCGGGCAGCTCTGCGACGAACTACGCGGAGCGAAGTGGGAGAGGCGGCCACCTTCGACGGGATCTCGGTCAATTTCGCAAAGATGGAGGTTCTTCGCGAAGGGCGCCTCATCGAAATGACCGCGCGCGAGTTTAATGCGCTGAAATTCCTAGTCCAAAACGCTGAACGCGTAATCTCACGCGATGAACTGCTCACCGAGGTTTGGGGCTACCAGAACTACCCGTCTACCAGGACGGTGGACAATCACATCCTGAAGATCCGGCAGAAGTTGGAGAAGGATCCGGCGAATCCCGTGCATTTCCGAACCGTGCATGGCGTAGGCTATAAATTCGTACGCTGATCTATAGAGCCACTGTGGTAATTTCCGTGTATTACGCTGGAACTGAGGTGGGTGGCGCGTGACCCGGCTTCGATTGCGGACGAAGTTCCTGCTGTCCATGCTGCTGATTTCCTCCGCCCTCACTTGCACCAGTTTGCTAGTGGTGCGGCGCAGTGTGCAGACGCAGGTACGAAACGAGATTTTCGCCGACCTGCGAAACTCAGCAGACACGTTCCAGAACTTCCAGCGCGAACGCGAAGCCACACTGACACGTTCCGCGGAGCTTCTGGCCGACCTACCCAATCTTCGCGCGCTCATGACTACGCGGGATGAGGCGACGATTCAAGACGCCTCTGCCGATCTTTGGCGTCTCGCGGGAAGTGATCTGTTCGTGCTCGCAGACCGCTCTGGGAGGGTGGTCGCCCTGCACACGGTAACCTCGGGGTTTAGCCGTAACCTGGCGCAGGAATTCCTGCTGAATTCCCTGGATCAGAGATCCGGCCAATGGTGGTTTGGCGGACACCATCTCTATGAAGTTT
>QIAS01000192.1:9909-10749 GCA_003225615.1 Acidobacteriota bacterium
CATTTATTTTGGCCCGGCTTCGGCCAACCGCCTTCTGGGATTTTTGGCGGTGGGATACGAGATTGACGATCACCTGGCGGCGGAAGTGAGCCGGATCGCCGCCAGCCAGGTCGCTCTTTCATACGGCAACAACATAGTGCGGAGTACCCTACCGCCGGTTCAGGAATCAGAACTGGTGCAACAGGCAGGCGCACTGTCGGCGCCTCATGCTCCGCAGTTGGCTAGAATTCAGCTGGGAACGGAGCGATTTTTGGCCACGTCGCTGGACTTGGCGCCCGGCAAGAGTCCGACGGTTCGCCTCAGCGTGCTCAAATCCTACGATCAGGCGACTGTCTTTCTGGATAGCCTCAACCGATTACTGTTGCTGCTCGGGGTAATTGCCGTCTTGGGGGGCAGCGCACTCGTATTTTTTATTTCAGATACATTTACGCGTCCACTGGGAGAATTGGTGCAAGGTGTCCGTGCTCTGGGCAAAGGGGACTTCAGCTTCCCACTTAATACATCCGGGGGAGACGAAGTCGCGGAAGTTTCCCAATCATTCGACGGGATGCGGCAAAGTCTTCTGAAGACGCAGCACAGCCTGCTCGAAGCGGAGCGCTTAGCCACGATCGGTCGAATGGCAAGTTCAATTTCCCATGATCTGCGTCATTCGCTGGCTGCGATTGTTGCCAACGCGGAGTTTCTGTGTGAGAGCCGCCTGACGGGTGACCAGCGGGAAGAACTTTATCAGGAGGTTCGCATTGCGGTGAACCAGATGACGGACCTGATCGATTCGCTTCTGGAGTTCTCCCGTACTCGGGAGGCGCTGCGTCCGAGCTATGGAAACGTGGGGGACTCGGT
>QIAS01000192.1:11076-24745 GCA_003225615.1 Acidobacteriota bacterium
AGGGCACCACTTTCAAATTGGTGCTTCCACTAGCGTCTTCGCAGGGTTCCCCACGAATCGAGACGGGCAACATTGCCGCCCCACCTCTGAGTCGAGCAAATTCATCGGAAAGACAGTAAGATTCGGTTTACTGTTCGAATTCCAGTTCGCGCAAGAGTGCATCGAGTGCGCCGGCGCAATCAGAAGAAAGTTCCTAAACTCTTCCAGGGGAGGCATCTGTGCTGCACAGGAATAGATTGCTTCTTGGCCTAACCAAATACAGTGTGGGATTGTTTACTCTGCTTCTACTCGCCGCCTGCGCTGGGGCGCAGAATTCTGCAGCGGCTGCCAGACAAGACGAAACTGTGATGTCAGCCGTTCACGACCTGCAGGAGCAGGTCCGGCAATTGCGGGAGGCGGTGGTGGAGATCCGCTCGGAATCGGCCCAATATCGTGCCGAGACGCTGGCGTTGCGTCAGGAGTTACAGCAGACTCGGGCCGAGCTGGCGGCAGGCAAGACCACCGCGGAAACCGGAACGACAACCGCTAATGCCGCCCCTCAGGCAGAACCGGAACAAGGTACCCAAGTCGCCATTGGCGCGCCAATGGAAGATCGCGTCTCCAAGCTTGAAGAAGATTCTCAACTTCTCAATGCCAAAATCAACGAGCAGTATCAGACCAAAGTCTCAAGCGCGTCCAAATATCGGGTTCGACTCTCCGGCATTGTGCTCATGAATCTATTCAGCAACCGAGGCGTTTTCGACAGTCAGGATTTCCCAACCTTTGTAGGGCGTCCCTACCGGGGAAATCCGAATGGAAGCTTCGGGGCGACCCTGCGGCAATCGGAGATCGGCCTGGAAGTGTTTGGGCCGAGGATAGCCGGAGCAAGCACTCGCGGAGATGTGCGTTTCGATTTCGCCGGCGGTTTCCCTGTAATTCCCAACGGAGTTAATTCGGGAATCGTCCGATTGCGCACCGCCACTATGCATCTGGACTGGAAAAATACTTCGGTAGTGGCTGGGCAGGACGAAGCCTTCTTCACGCCGCTCTCCCCCACATCGTTCGCCTCAGTGGCAGAACCAGCTTTCAGCGAGGCGGGCAATCTCTGGGAGTGGGTTCCGCAGGTTCGAATTGAACATCGGTTTGACTTGTCTTCCAATTCGAACCTGTTACTGCAAGGAGGAATTCTGGATAACTTGACCGGAGACTTACCGGTTTCCCAGTGGGGCAATATCCCGCAGGCGGGAGAGCGCTCCGGTCAGCCTGCGTATGCTGCACGGGTCGCCTGGAGTCGCCACGCCTTCGGTCAACCGCTCACGCTGGGAGCTGGCGGATACTACAGCCGCCAGGATTGGTGGTTCAGCCGGTATCTGGACGGTTGGGTGGGAACGGCAGATTGGGATCTTCCGCTCAGCCACGGATTCAGTGTTAGTGGAGAGTTTTATCGCGGAAGAGGGGCCGGTGCTCTGGGCGGCGGAATGGGTCGCTCAGTAATTCTGAGTGGTCCAATTATCTTCCCCAATGTTCAACTGCGAGCCGTGAATTCGTTAGGCGGTTGGTCACAAGCGAAGTTCAGGGCCACAGAGAAGCTGGAATTCAATGTGGCGTTTGGTATTGATAATCCCCTTGCCGGAGATATCCGAGCGTTCCCTCTGGGCGAGAGCAACAGCGGGCTCCCCGCCACGCTAAAGCAGAATCGCAGTTCTTTTCTTAACTTCATCTATCGTCCACACCAAAACATTTTGTTCTCTGCGCAGTACAATCACCTTAGCACTTCGCAACTTGACCTAAGCAGGCGCACAGGGGAACAAGTTAACCTGATTATGGGTATTCTGTTCTGAGAACATGCGGGAAGTAGAATTCCATTTGCGCCGCGGGTTTGTGAGAAGGCCTTCGTGGCTTTTAATCTTGCTGCTATTCGCAGGTTCTGCCTCCGCTAAAGAGGTGACCGTGGCAGCGCGTGTGGAGATGCAGAACCGCGGCAAAGGCAAAAGTGCGACTGACCCGTCGAACGTGGTGGTGTGGCTCACGCCAATCGGCGGCTCAGCAAACAGCGAAGAAATTAAGACGCCGGTTGCGCATCCCCGACTGGTACAGCGCAACAAGAGTTTCGAGCCTCATGTCGTGGTGGTCCATGTAGGCTCGTCAGTAGAATTTCCTAATCGAGATCCTTTTTTTCACAATGTTTTTTCGCTGTTCGAAGGAAAGCGCTTTGATCTGGGATTGTACGAAGCGGGTACGACGCGCGATGTCCGTTTTGATCGTCGCGGAATCTCCTATATTTTCTGCAATATTCACCCGGAAATGAGCGCTGTGGTGATCGCAATAGAAACTCCCTATTTCGCAATTTCCAATGGCCGGGGAGAGGTGCAGATTTCAGGAGTGCCACCGGGCCGCTATTTGCTCCGAGTCTGGTCCGAAGCGTCACTGCCTGACGATTTGAAGAACCAAGCCCGCGAGATCACCGTTTCGGAGAACACGTCATCGCTCGGCACGATTCGGCTTAGGGAAATACCGGTCAGCCATGCTCACAAGAACAAGTATGGTCAGGACTATGAACCGCCCAGCCCCGCGAGTCCGGTCTACGAACGGCGCTGAATTGGCATTAAATCCAGAATCGGCAACGGGCCAGCAAGAAGCTGGCCCGTGCTGTTGTAGTTGTGGTCGTCTCAGAATCGGCCAGGTGCCAATTTAGGCGGCGTCCTCATCTTCCCGCTCCATGCGGTTGCGTTCACGTTCGCGTTCCGCTTCGCGATCGGCTTCGCTGGCCTTGCCCTTGACCGCATCCTTTACGTTGCCGATCATATTCTGCACCTTGCCTTCAACCTGTTTTCCGGTCCCTTTGATTTGCTGTTCTTCATCGCCGGTCCATTCGCCTACCTGGCGCTGTACTCTACCGGTGATGTCCTTGGCTTTTCCTTTCACCCGATCCTTATCCATTTATTCCCTCCAGTTAAGATGACAAACGTTAGTTCGACAACGGGTTCACCTGCTCGATATCTGTATGGGTCGCCGCCAGCGTCGCGGGAAGGGGTCTGTCGCTGTTTGCGAAGTCGCCCGTAGCCTCGCTGGTGGAGGCTATGTGTTCGGCTCCTGCATGCTTCAGAATTGCCTTGGCTTTTCGTTTCCATTCCGAGTCATCACAATGAACGGAGAGCAGAATTCCGCCGCGGCGAATCCGTCCTTCATATCGTTTTGCTTCGTACTCCGGCAATCCCAGGCCGATCAGCGCTCCGGTGAAACCACCGACGGTGCCACCGGCGCCAATGCCCGCGAGAGTTGCAACCAGCGGTCCCGCAGCAAGCAATGGCCCCAAACCGGGGATGGCCAGCATGCCAGCTCCAATCAGCCACCCCAGAACACCGCCCAAAAAAGCTCCTGAGCCCGCCCCAGTAGTTCTAACCGTGGCCAATTCTTTAGAGCCCAGATTCTCCGGCAGAAGCACCGACATATCTTCACTTCGGAAACCGGCATTCTTCAGCTCGCTGATGGCGTCTTCGAGCATTTCGTAGAGCCCGAAGATCGCGAACACCGCCGTATTCTTCCGAGCCATGGGTAGGCTCCTTCGTGGACCGGACCTTGGTGCCTTCCACCGGTCAGAACCTGCTCTGCGGCAGGGCACGCCCGCAATATGAGAGTCTAGGGCGTAGGTAGCGGGCGATGTATCGGGTAGAGGCAGTAGATTTAGGCGGAAGTTTACTTATTGGGAGTCGAGTTGGTCCGGGCCAAGACGCTGAATTCGGAGTTCTTGCTGGCTTGGTTTATGCTTACCTGCCCAGGAGGCGGAACTTGGCTTTGACCACTAGATTGATGCTGACTTTCTACTTTGCCTTTTTTTTGCTGCTTGGCTGCGTTGCCAGTGCACAGCAGTTCGACCCCAGCCTGTTCCAGGACTTGCAATGGCGTTTAATCGGTCCATTTCGTGGAGGCCGTACGGTGGCGGTCGCGGGAATACCGGGGAAACAGAACATCTTCTACATGGCGGCAAACAATGGCGGTGTCTGGAAGAGCAACGACTACGGTCGCACGTGGAAACCTATCTTTGACGAGCAACCGACTGGCTCGATTGGGGCGCTGGCGGTGGCACCTTCCAATCCTGAGGTCATCTACGCCGGCAGTGGAGAAGGCCTGCGACGTCCCGACCTCAGCGTGGGGGACGGAATTTATAAATCCACGGATGGCGGTTTCAAGTGGCAACACCTGGGACTGCGGGACGCTCAGCAAATTGGCGCCATTCTGGTTGACCCGCACGATGCGAAGCGGGTTTTCGCGGCGGTGTTGGGTCATCCCTATGGACCCAATGCAGAACGTGGAGTCTTCCGCTCGCTCGATGGCGGAGCGAATTGGCAAAAGATCCTCTACAAAGACGAGAACACCGGCGCGATCGATCTCGCTTTCGATCCCAGCGACCCACAAATTATTTATGCTGTTCTTTGGGCGTCCCGCAGGCCACCTTGGACAACCGGCAACTCCTACGATGGTCCGGGTAGCGGGCTGTACAAATCAACCGACGGTGGCAACAATTGGCGTCAACTCACAGGGGGGCTGCCAACCTGGGCGGATGGATTGGGGCGCATTGGACTTGCTATTGCCCCGAATGATCCCAAACGCATGTACGCCCTGGTGGATGCGCCTAAGCTGGGTGGGCTCTATCGTTCCGAAGATGCGGGCGAACACTGGACGAGAGTAAACACCGAGGAGCGTATCTGGGGACGCGGTTCGGATTTTGCCTGCGTGCGAGTTGCACCCAACAACAAAGATGTCGTTTACGTCGCCAACACCTCCACCTACCGGTCTACGGACGCGGGGCAGAATTTCAGTGCATTCAAGGGCGCTCCCGGCGGCGATGACTATCACACGATTTGGATTAACCCTGAAAACCCCGACATTATTTTTCTCGGCAGCGACCAGGGGGCTACTCTCAGCGTTAACGGCGGCGAGACCTGGAGTTCCTGGTACAACCAGCCCACTGCGCAGTTTTATCACGTAATCACGGACAATCAGTTTCCGTACTGGGTGTACGGCGGGCAGCAGGAAAGTGGGAGCGCGGGCACGGCGAGTCGAAGCGACTTCGGCGGGATCACGTTTCGTGACTGGTTCCCGGTAGGAGTAGAAGAGTACGGGTATGTCGCGCCCGATCCGTTGAATCCGAATCTTATCTATGGCGGCAAAGCATCGCGTTTTGATCGCATTACCGGGCAAACGCAAGACATTTCTCCCGTCGTTCTGCGTACCGGCAAATATCGCTTTAACCGCACTGCTCCTTTGATTTTTTCGCCGGTTGATCCGCACATTCTGTATCTCGGATCGAACGTGCTGTTCAAAACAACGGATGGTGGGAGTAGTTGGCAGATCATCAGCCCTGATTTGACGCGGGAGGATCCCGGTGCTCCGCCAAATCTCGGAGTCTTCGTGCAAACCGATCCGGAGAAGGGGAAACATCGTGGCGTTATTTACTCGCTGGCTCCTTCGCCTAAGGACGTGAACCTGATCTGGGCCGGGACCGACGATGGGTT
Source organism: Acidobacteriota bacterium (assembly GCA_003225615.1). Taxonomy (GTDB): domain Bacteria; phylum Acidobacteriota; class Terriglobia; order Terriglobales; family Acidobacteriaceae; genus QIAS01. Next base: position 16,572 of record QIAS01000192.1, read on the forward strand.
AATTCAAGTCACGCACGATGGTGGGAAAAATTGGCAGAAGGTTAGTCCGCCGGAGCTCACGGCGTGGAGCAAAGTGGCTCAAATGGATGCATCGCATTTCGATGGTGCCACGGCATATGCCGCGATAAACCGCTTTCGCCTGGATGATCTTGCTCCCTACGTTTACCGAACTCACGATGCTGGGAAGAGCTGGCAGAAAATTGTAGTCGGACTACCGGATAACGAACCTGTGAATACGGTGCGCGAAGACCCGGAGCGCAAAGGCTTGCTGTTCGCGGGTACTGAACGAAGCGTGTACGTTTCTTTTGACGATGGTGAGCACTGGCAATCGCTTAAGCTCAACTTGCCTGCGACGTCCATTCGCGATTTAGTCATTCACCAGGATGACGTTGTGGTGGGGACACACGGCCGTTCGTTCTGGATCCTGGATAACATCACTCCTTTGCGCCAGGTCAGTTCTGAGGTCGCCCGATCGCAGGCGCATTTCTTTGCATCGCAGCTTACCTATCGTATGCGCCGCAATAACAATACGGATACGCCACTGCCACCCGAGGCTCCGGCAGGCAAGAATCCACCCGATGGCGCCATGCTCGATTATTTCCTAAAATCACCGGCGACAGGGGCTGTCTCGTTGGAGATTCTTGATGGGGCAGGCAAGCTGGTTCGTCGTTTTTCCAGCGCTGATAAGCCGAAGCCGTTAAATGAAAAAGAGGTGGTGGTTCCCACGTATTGGGTGCGGCCTCCGCAAGCCCTCTCGGGACAAGCAGGGATGCATCGTTTCGTCTGGGATCTGCATTATCCACCGCCGGATTCGCTGACCAGGGAGTATCCAATTTCGGCGATTTATCACGACACGCCCGAGTATCCGCTTGGCCCGACGATACAGCCCGGAAAATACACCGTGAAGCTGACTGCTAACGGTTCCACATTGAGCCAGACGCTCACCATTAAGATGGACCCGCGTGTAAGGACTCCGGCCGAGGGCTTGAGACAGCAGTTCGATCTAGAGATGAAAATCACAAACGCTATGCATGATGATTACCAGGCACTAGAGCAAGTTCGCAATCTCCGAAGTCAATTGAAGGATTTGAGAGCTCGTGTGACTCAAGGGCCAGCAGCCGACGCTCTGATAGCGCTGGAGAAAAAGGCCGCGGACCTGGCAGGCTCCGAAGGCGGCTACGGCGCTCGTTTTCTGAGCACTCCCGAAGGCAGGAGCCTGGCGCGCTTGAATGCCGGGTTGTATGCCTTACTGCAGGCAGTCGACAGCGCGGACGCCGCACCGACTACGCAGGAGATCTCTACCTTCGCCGAGGTTCAGCAGGCGCTGGGAGAAGATTTGGCGGCCTGGAACGAAATCGAGAATAAGGACATTCCGGCGCTGAACGCTCAGTTGAGCCAGGCGGGGCAATCTCGGATCGCGATTCAATAGGTCTCACGCAGGCTTTTATCGCGCAAGAGGCAGGGCTTGCGACTTTCGCTGCGACAAGTATCGTCCGAGCGCGTCCTGCCAGCTTGGCATCGTGATGTGATGCTGATGCAGGCTACGCGGCGAGAGAACGGAGTATTTCGGTCTAGCTGCCGGCCTTGCGAAGTTTTCGCCAGTGGTCGGCCGCACCGAAGTTTTCAAGCCTTCGTCATCTATGATCGTCTTTGCGAAGTCATACCAGGTGCAGTGACCTGCATTGGTGACATGCACGATCCCGGTTGCGCCGTCACGGCATAGGCCAATAATCGCGCGGGCCAGGTCGGTGTTGTAGGTTGGAGAGCCGCGCTGATCATTAACTACGTCAATTTCTGTTCGAGTTCGCGCGAGATCAAGGATCGTATCCGGAAAGCACTTACCGCCCCTGCCGAAGAGCCACGAGGTGCGCACGATGCAGCAGTTGGGAATAATTTCCAGCAGCCGTTCTTCTGCCTCGGCTTTAGTACGACCATAAACATTTAACGGCTTCCGCGGGTCGGTGGTCTCATACGGTGAGCCATTAGAACCGTCGAAAACATAATCACTGCTCAAAAACAGCAAGCGCACGCCCGAGCGCTTCGCCGCGTCGGCAACATTCACGGCGCCCTGAACGTTAATATCGAAAGCTAGCGCCGGATGCTTCTCGCAACCATCGACGTCCGTGTAAGCCGCGGCCAGGACAATCCAGTCTGGCCGTGAGTCCAGCACGGCTTTTGCAACTTGCCGGGCATCGCGAATGTCGGCATCCTTTGAGCGGAGTCCGGTAACCTCATCACCTGCCCATTCGCGCATGAGCGCGTTGCCGAGCAGGCCGGAAGCTCCACAGACAGTGACTCGCATGTTTATCTCATGGATGGATTATTCGAATTTTTCGGCGTCACGGAACAGCGTTCCCTGGCGGTCTTTTGCGGAGACGACGGGCTCACCCGGCAACTTCCAGTCGATTTTCAAATCAGGATCGTCCCATGCGATAGTTCGTTCGAGCTCGGGGGAGTAAAAGTCGGTGGCTTTGTAGAGCACGTGGGCGCCGTCTGAAAGAACACGAAAGCCGTGGGCTAAACCGGCGGGGATCCACAGACTGCGCTTGTTATCGCCGGACAGCCGGGTTGCCTCCCACTTACCAAAAGTGGCCGACTTCTTTCGCAAGTCGACCGCGACGTCGAGCACTTCTCCGAGCACGACACGCACCAGCTTGCCTTGCGGACGCTTAACCTGATAATGCAAGCCGCGCAAGACATTGTGAGCGGAGAATGAGTGATTGTCCTGCACAAAACCCTCGGTGATACCCGATTCCGCCATCGTTCGCTGATTGTAAGTTTCCAGAAAAAAGCCTCGCGCATCATTGAAGACGTGAGGTTCCAAAATAAAGACGCCGGCCAGCGAGGTTTCGATCTTCTTCATTACTATGCCGCCTGCATATGCGATCGCCACGTCAGAAAACCCTTTCTCTGAGGAGCTGTAATAAATACGTACCGTAGCTGTTGCCATTCATGGACTTGCCGATACACTGTAATTCCTCTGCGCTGATGTATCCAGAGCGGTAGGCAATTTCCTCCGGACAGGCGACCATCAAACCCTGCCGCTTTTCGATTGTCTGAATAAAGAGCGCAGCCTCCATCAAAGCCTCGTATGTTCCGGTATCGAGCCAGGCCATGCCACGGCCCATCACTATGACTTCCAGTTGCCCGCGCTTGAGATAGGCCTTGTTTAAATCTGTGATTTCCAGTTCGCCGCGCGCCGATGGCTTCAGGGAGAGAGCCAGTTCCACCACCTGGTTGTCGTAAAAATAAAGCCCAGTCACCGCATAACGCGACTTTGGCTTGCTGGGCTTTTCTTCCAGGCTGAGCACCCTTCCTGAGTCATCGAACTCCACTACGCCATAACGCTCCGGATCTTGCACCGGATAGGCGAAAATGCGCGCCCCGTGGGTCTTTTGCGTGGCCTCCCGCAGGCTTTTGACGAGATCGTGTCCATAGAAGATATTGTCTCCCAGCACCAGCGCGCAGCAGCTTGAGCCGATAAATTCCTTGCCCACGAGGAATGCTTGCGCAATTCCTTCTGGTTTAGGCTGCACGGCATATTGCAGGGAAATCCCATAGCGACGGCCATCTCCGAGTAATTGCTCAAATTTTGGACGATCCTGCGGAGTGGAAATGACCAGAATATCGCGCACGCCGGCCAGCATCAGGGTGCTGAGCGGGTAATACACCATGGGCTTGTCATAAATTGGCAGCAGGCTCTTGCACGTGGCATGGGTGACGGGGTAGAGGCGCGTTCCCGAACCGCCCGCCAGGATAATTCCTTTATAAGCGCCTCTTGCGGGCGCCATTGTTTTCCAGATCCCAGTGCTCATATAGGCCAGTAGCCAGCCTGCTGTTTTGCTTAACCGGCATAGTGGGTTGCAATCCACTGCCGATAAGCTCCGCTCGTAACTTCTCGAATCCACTCCTCGTGCTCGAGGTACCACTGAATGGTTTTGCGAATTCCGCTCTCAAAGCTCTCGCGCGGAGTCCAACCCAATTCGCGTTCAATTTTGCAGATATTCATAGCATAGCGGCGGTCGTGACCAGGACGATCTTTCACAAACGTAATCAGATTACGGTGCGGCACGACCTGATCATGAGGCCGGAGTTCGTCCAGAATCGCACAGATTGTCTCCACAATCTCGAGATTACATTTCTCGCTTCCGCCCCCGATGTTATAGGTCTGGCCCACGGTTCCTCGCGCCAGGACGCTTCGCAAAGCCTCGCAGTGATCTAAGACGAACAGCCAATCCCGCAGGTTCCGCCCGTCGCCATAAATCGGCAATGGCTTGCCGGTGGAGGCATTCAAGATGACCAGCGGGATAAGTTTCTCCGGGAACTGATAGGGGCCGTAATTGTTGGAGCAGTTGGTGGTCAGTGTAGGCAGGCCATAGGTCTGATAATAAGCGCGCACCAGGTGATCGGCAGCAGCTTTCGATGCCGAATAAGGGCTGTTCGGCGCGTAACCTGTCTCTTCATTAAATGCGGCGTCGGCCGGGCCGAGTGACCCGTAGACTTCATCGGTTGAAACGTGCAGGAAGCGGAATTTCTGACGTTCGCTTTCCGGCAAATTCATCCAATAGGCTCTGGCTTCCTCGAGAAGACAAAACGTTCCATTTACATTTGTACGAATGAAATCATCCGGGCCGCGAATGGAGCGGTCCACGTGGCTTTCGGCCGCGAAATGCAGCACCGCGCGCGGACGATGGAGGCGGAACAGGTCGCTGACTACATGCCGGTCGATCACGTCTCCTTGTACAAACTGGTAGCGGCGGTCAGACGAAATCTGCTCGAGGTTGCGCAGGTTGCCGGCATAGGTCAACTTGTCAAGATTGATGACCGGAGTTCCAACCTCCGATATCCACTGCAAGATGAAGTTCGAGCCGATGAAGCCGGCCCCACCGGTAACTAGAATCGTGTCTTCCATGGAGATGGTGAGTGATCAGTTTGCAAGCCGCAGATCTTGCAGGCCCAACCAGCAAACTTTGTTGTGATTGTAATAAAAAAGAGCCCGAAAAGGCTCTTGGAATACGCTGTTGTTTCGGATTCTTTTAGTTGGGCTGGGTATCGGAAGAGATTTGCGAAGATTGCAACAAAGCAGGCTCTGCCACTCGCGAATGAGTGTCCTGCCGGCTAGCCTTCTGCCATTCCGCAAAAGAATATTCTTGCAGGGCCCAGCGGAAGCGAGGCCGCTTTGCGTGATAGGAATTCCGGTCGGCTACAAACGTGTCTTGCGCGCCCTTGGATATGTACAGCATATTCGCCGGAGCACCAAAAAAAGCGTTGTCCGTGATCTGCACAGCCCGGGTATGAGGACCGCCTTCCAACCGCAACGCGAATCCGCCCGAACCTTGCCCCTGAACCGTATTGTCGTGGACATCCGCGTTCACGACGTCTTCCATCGTGATGGCGCCTGCGACCTGGTGAGTGCCGTTCCCTTTCAGGACATTGTTAGAAATTTCATTGTGGAACCCTGTTTCCCGGTCATTAACGAAAATGCCGGCCCCGTAAGCGTCTTCTACGAGGTTGTGGCGCACCTTGGAATCGCGGGTAAACAGCAAAACGATACCCGCTGTCAGGTGCCCGGCAACTCCGCCTCGAGTGCAGTGGTTCTTTTCGACGATAACGTTATATGTCAGGGGATCCGGATCGACGGCGTGTACGACAATGTTGTACTCGCCATCCAAGTCGGCGCGGTTCTGACTGATAAGCACGTCATGGCTGTCCTTGACGTCTATCGTGTTCTCCCCGTTGCCCCCGCCTGAATTTTCGGCAATCAATCCATGGGCAGAGTGCCAGATTGTGATGTCATCTTCTCCCGCTGGTGCGAATGTGTTACCGACAATTCTGAAGTCGCTGACGCCTCGGACAAAGTAGATGCCCCAGCGCTCCAGTCCTTTGGGATAAGGGATGAAGGTATTGTTCTGGATGGTAATGTGCGACAGTGTGCCCGAATGCACGCTGGCATAGACTCCCGCCGACATTGTGCCATTGGACAAACTTGGTTGGGTGCTGATGATGCTGTTCCGAAGAGTAATGTCCGTCACCTGCGCCGCCCAGGAGTACAGCCGCAAGCCTTCACGCGCATCGCGCAGATCCAGATTGTCGTACACGATGTGACTTTGCTCATGATTATCAATGTTCACATCGCGTAATTGGATTTCGATGTTGCGCGGTTCGGCTTTTTTCAAAAACAGCCGGTGATTTTTCGCGTCATACCACCAGGATGACTCAGTGACGACCTGCTCCTTGCTTGAGACCAATATCATGCGGTTCTCGCCGTTCCATAGGGAGGCCGGGGCGGTATTCAGGGGTTCTAGGTACCGCCATTGATCACGCTCTACCGGAAGACTGCCCGTGTCCAGCAGATTACTGCCGCTGATTACTGGTCTCGCTCCGGTGCCATAAGCGCCGTAGGTAATGACCTTTTCTCGTGTCCCGGACGAGGATGGCTGAAGCGTTTCGCGCCACAAGTCTCCGCGTCTGAATAGTACGAAATCGCCGGGTCCCAGATGGACCTGGTTTGCACGAGCTATGGTCTTCCAGGAATCTGTAGAGGATAAACCCGAGTTCTGATCCGCTCCGTGGCTGGAACTCACGTAGTACGTTGTCCCACCTGCTATAGCGCTAAGGAGAAACAAAGCGCTCAGAATGAAGATGGCGGTCCTCATGCCCACTCGCGCAGCAGGTTGGTCAGGAAGCATCAGCTCGCGACCGGCTCTTCTTTTCCGAGACGAGTGTTGTTGGATCCAAGCGCTCGGCACCCGCAAGTTCTTTCCAATCCATAAGCTTCAGATAAGCGCTCTCGATTTCACCGGTGACCTGGGGCCATAAGTAACGGGCCCGAATTCTTTTTCGCGCGCTGCGGGTGGCTTCTTCGCGGACCTGCGGGTCGGATATCAGCAAGCGAAGCATGCGCTCCAGATCATCTACGTCGCCACGCTTGAACATGAAGCCTGCTTCCTCGACCAACTCGCGATTTTCGGGAATATCGCTGGCCAGCACGCAAACGCCGGCGCCCATGGCGTCCAGAAGAGCGAGTGACAAGCCTTCCAGGTCCGAAGGCAATACGAAGAGCATGGCATTAGTCAGCAACTCTTCCAGGGCTTCACCGGAAACCCAATCCAGCAGACGGATTTTGCCGTTCTGATGCTGGCGGAGAGCATTCGCATATGCATCTGAATAGCTTGATCCTCCAGCCATGACCAGCTTGACTGACGTGTGTATCCTCTCGAATGCTTCGATGAGCAGGTGGCAATTCTTCTCAGGGGAGAATCGGCCAAGGAAAAGAATGTACTGCCCAGGCTTGAGGCCCCATTTCAGAATGTGAAACGGCTCTCGAACTTCACGAGCTTCGGTCCCGTTAGGAACGAGCAAGGCTTCAGCCCCGTAATTATTGCGGTAATACTCCTGCAGCGTGCGCGAAACCACCATGGTGCAGTTGGGGAGCCGGATAGCCGCTTGTTCCCCGAGACGCAGAACCGCGGACGCTATGCGGCCCCATTTTCGGCGCTGCCAATCCAGCCCTTGCACCGTGACCACGGTCTTCTTACCAAATAACCGCGGCAGGAATGCAAACAGCGCGGGTCCCAGGGCGTGATAATGCACGATGTCGCAGCGGGTGAAGGCGACGTGCACTGTGCTCAGCAGAGTGTGGACGACAGTTTCCAGATGCTTTGACCGGATTGTAGGCAGGCGAAGTAACCGCATTCCGTTGTGTTCTAATCGTGGGGGAGTGAAGTAATTGCGGCAGTACACGGTTACTTCGTGCCCCATTTCCGCCAGGCGCTTGCCGACTTCTTCGTAGTAGGTTTCGATTCCGCTGTATTTGGAGACGACGCCTCGGCCACCGATGAAGGCGATCTTTAGCTCTGGCTTGCGACCCGCGAAGGAGTATGAGGTCGTAGTCTGTGGTTGGTCGTTGGCGAGTCGCTCGTAAAGACGCTGGAGTGTTTCGTGGTGCGCCTGGGGATCGTGCCGCTCGCGCACAAGTTCGCGACCGGCCGCGCCCATCTGCTGGGCCATATCCTGGCGCTCGTAAAGAAAAGCGATGGCCCCAGCGAGCCCTTCAATGTCGCCAGGGCGGAAGAGCAAGCCGGTCTTGCCTTCATATACAAGTTCGCGGCGGGAGCCCAGATCGGAAGCGACTACGGCACGTCCCATGGCATAGGATTCCAGAATGCTCTTTC
>QIAS01000192.1:24886-25427 GCA_003225615.1 Acidobacteriota bacterium
CTGGAAATCCGGCGCATGGCTCGGAGCAGATCGCTCACGCCCTTTTCCGCCGAGAGCCGCCCAAAATAAAGAATTGGGGCGTCCGGCGGCGCCGGCGGCGGCGCAGCGGTAGACAAGGTTTGGAAGTGGTGGAGGACGTCAATTTTTTCTCTGTTCCATCCATTCTCGACGAGCTTGTTTCGCACAAACTCGCTCGGAGCCAGAAACCGGTCTACACACTTCTGATAGGTTCGCAGCCACTTATGGACGTATGCTTCTGCCGCCAACACTAGCGCGGGCCCTCGCCCCCCGTGGTAGCAGCCCTCCGTCACTACCCGCCAGAATTCACCGCCCCGGCAGCATTCGCACGCGCGGCCGTGGGAGACGAAGTTGTAGCTGGGACACAGCAACTTGAAATCGTTCAGGTGGTAGATGACCGGCACGCCCTGTGCTTTCAGCTCCCACAAAATGGACGGAGAAAGATGATGATAGATATTGCGGACGTGAGCGACATCCGGACGGAAATTCTGAATCAGGCGGCCCAGACGGGTCCGGGCTTCAC
>QIAS01000193.1:0-507 GCA_003225615.1 Acidobacteriota bacterium
CGCGTGGCAAAGCAAACGAATCCACCAGCCCAGGTAACCGTCCCGACGTCTCCTACCAGCGGCGAGACGGCGGACGATGATCAGCAGGTTCTGGCAGAGGTGGCCGATAGCGCGCCCATGATGGAGGCGACCTACGAGGAGAATCTTAGAAACGTTAACTCCTACATTCACGATGCAGAAGCCGCGCTGAAGGAGAACCCCAACGATGACGAGGCAAGGCAGTATCTGATGGAGGCACGCCAGCAGAAGGAAATGCTTTACGAGATGGCTCTGGACCGTTCTCTGCCATAATGTAAGATCACTCTCGCGAGCGGCAAGCGCCGGCCGCAGCATAAGTGGGCGAGAAGAGAGTTTATGCCAAGCATGCAAAGCGCCACCAAACTGGGCCTGGTAATCCTGATCTTCGTGGCCACCCTGGCAATCGGGGAGATGAAGAAGGAATACCGTTTCAACGTGGGCCCGAAAGCCAGCGTTACTGTCCTCAAGCAGTATGGCTCGATTATCGTG
>QIAS01000193.1:608-10753 GCA_003225615.1 Acidobacteriota bacterium
CATCTTCTGCCAGGCGCGACTTCCGAGAACGGGCGGGTGGATTATGAAGTGCTTGTTCCCGCCGATGCCAGTGTTACGGTCTACTCTCCGACCGGCCCTCTGCGCGCTGAGAAAATACAGGGCGATCTCAGTTTGGAAGGTTCGGCCGCAACCGTAGAGGTAAATGACGTCTCCAATGGCCACGTGCATGTGAAAACTCTGAACGGGCCGGTCACCCTGACGAACATTCACGACGCACATGTCGAAATTACCTCCGTGGGCGGAATTGTGAAGTTGACCGAGGTGAGTGGGCCGCTGGTGCAGGTCAGTTCGACGAGCGGCAAGATCTTCTACGATGGCGATTTTGGTTCCGGGGGACAGTATTCTCTAATGAGCCACTCGGGCGACATTGAAGCCACTATCCCGACCCTAGCGTCATTCGATGTGACCGCCCGCTCGGTGCGGGGCACGGTCGAAAACGACTTTCCTTTCCTACCCAAAACTCACACCAGCTTCGCGGTGATTCCCGGAAGTTCCTTCGCAGGTACTATCGGGAAAGCAGCGTCTTCGGTGGTGCTGAAAACCTTCAGTGGTAAAATTCGCCTCAAGAAACGGTAATACTTTCAGGCTCTAGGCTTTTGGCTTTAGGCTCTTGGCTTTAGGCTCTTGGCTCTCGGCTTGTGTCTTGGTGTAACGAATCGCGTGGGCGACCAATGCGTTCCTCTCATTTTTCTGGTGGGGTTTATGGGGTCTGGAAAGACCAGCGTGGGCCGGGCTTTGAGCCAGCGCCTGGGCTGGGGCTTTGAAGACTTGGACCAAGCGATCGAGCGCCGCGAGGGCCGCAGCATTGCTGCGATTTTCAGGGAGTCAGGGGAAGGAGAATTCCGGCGGGCGGAAGAGGCGGCCTTGCGCTCGGTATTGCAACGATTGGCATCAGGTGCGGCGGTCATCGCTTTGGGTGGGGGAACTTTCGTGCAACCGCAAAACTCAGCTTTGCTGGCAGGAAGCGGGGGTAGAACGGTTTTTCTGGATGCTGGGATTGATGAGTTGTGGCGACGGTGCCAGGAAACGTCGGAGCGGCCTCTGGGGAGCGATGAACAGCACTTCCGTCACTTGTATGCGACTCGCCGTCCGGCTTATATGAAAGCAAGCGTACGTGTGGATACTAGCGGAAAGGATGTAGAGAGCGTTGCCGAAGAGATCGTTGAAGTTCTTGGATTGAAGTGAAAGCATTCTGGTAATGAGGAGAGGTAGAGTGGCATTCAAGAAACTGGCCTGCCTGGCATTGAGTTTTGCATTGATAGGCGCGAGCTGTGTGGCGCTCTACGCAAAGGAAAAGGAGAAGGAATCGGCTAACCAACTGGTGGATTCGGGCTCCTTCAGCGTCATGAAGAATGGCCTGCGGGTCGCTACCGAAAAGTTTTCAGTGCAGAAGAATGCTTCGGGAAGCACGATTACTGCACAACTTCAGGCGGGAGCGGAGAACGATGTCAGCCAGAGTTCGGAACTCAAGATAAGCGCGGCGGGAGACCTTGTCCACTACGAGTGGCACAATATAGCGCCCACCAAGGCGGATCTGGTGGTCACGCCGAACGACCAGTTTTTGATCGAGCGAATCACGGTCTCTGCCGAAGGAAAACGTGTGGAGCAGCCGTTTCTGATGCCCGCTTCCACCATGATCCTGGACAATAACTCGTTTGTGCAACGCGAAGTTTTGGCGTGGCGGTACCTAGCCTCCAGTTGCAAGCAGGCGGCTGGAAGGACGATGTGTCCCAAGGAACCGGCACAGTTTGGGGTGCTCATACCGCAAGACCGGATTTCGATGCGGGTGACGCTAGAGCCGGTCGGCACGGAGAAGATAAAGGTCAACGGCAGTGAACGGGAACTGCTCCGCTTGAATCTAAAGGACGACAGCGGCGAGTGGGCGCTGTGGCTGGATGATCAGAATATGTTCAAGCTGATGCGCATTGTGATCGCCGGAGATAACACGGAAGTTGTACGTGATTGAGCGATTTCAGTATTATGCGGCCCCGGTGCGCAGGACAAAAAGATGCCGATGTCGCTGATCGACACACGTACAACCCGCGTTCTGATCACCGTACTGTTCTTTACCCTGGTGCTGGCGTTCCTGTATGTTGCCCGGCATACCCTGATTGTGTTTCTGTTCGCGGTTTTTTTTGCCTACCTGATGGATCCTGCCGTCTCGCGAATTGAGAAACTGGTGCACGGGAGGCGAGGTTTGGCGATTGCCATTATTTACCTCGCGCTTCTCATCCTCCTGAGTACCTTCTTCTTCTTTGTTGGGCCGAACCTGGGAAAGCAGGCAGCGCATTTCGGGGAAGCGCTGCCAGGCTTGCTGGACAAGATAGGGTCTGGGGATATCGCGCGGCAAATCGGTCAGGAGCATGGCTGGAGCCAACAAAGTATAGACCGGCTAAGAAACTTTCTTACGGCTCATCGAGGTGACCTGGCAGCCTTGGCCCAGGTTGTAGGCTTGCGGATCGCGGAAGTGGCAAAAAATATCTGGATCATTGTGCTGGTGCCGATCATCGCGATTTTCTTTTTAAAGGATGGCCGCAATTTCAGCAGCATCTTTCTTTCCATGGTACAAACGCGGCCGCAACGCGAGTTCATGGAAGGCGTGTTGGATGATCTTAACCAGATGCTGGCACATTTCATTCGTGCACAGCTCACTTTGGCGGCACTTTCTCTGCTGGTGTACACGGCTTTTTTCGAAATCATGCGCGTACCTTATGCCTTGGTCCTTGGCACGGCCGGCGGAATAATGGAATTCATTCCGGTTGTGGGACCGCTAGTGGCAGCGCTGCTGATTATGAGCGTGACTTTGCTGACGGGTTTTTCTCACTGGCTGACAGTGGGATTGTTTCTTGCGCTCTGGCGCTTGATCCTGGATTACCTACTTTCTCCGCGCATAATGGGCAAACAGATGGAACTGCACCCTCTGGCCGCTATTTTCGGGGTGCTGGCTGGGGCCGAGATGGCGGGCATGCTTGGAGTTTACTTATCCATTCCCGTGATGGCGAGTCTGCGGATTTTCTTCCGGCGCTGGCGAATTTATGCGGAGAAGAAGAGATTTGGGCCGCTCAATGAGTACGCTTTCGGAACGGAGATTAGGCCTAGAAAATAGTAGCTAGTAGTTAGTAACTGGCAGCCAGGAATCCGTTTCCGATCTCCAGTTGCGCTCGGCAAAATCAAACCTTTTCGGCCGCCGCTACGGCGGCTTCCACCTTTACATTTCTTAAGAAGTCGGCTGCGGATTCGGGAGTCACGGTGTTGATGAACATTCCCGAGCCGAGTTCGAAGCCGGCTACGCGGGTGAGGCGCGGAATGACGCTCAAATACCAGTGGAAATATTTCACTCCCACCCATTCCGACGGCGCGCTACGAATTGTGTAATTGAAGTCGGGATCCTGCAGTCCGTGGTAGAGCTTGGCGAGGACGGTGCGCAACGTGCGGGCGAGATCGGTGATCTCGGCGGCGCTGATATCGCCGAAGCTGGCCATATGGCGTCGCGGATAGATGTGGGTGGAAAACGGGGCGGGGGAGGCATAGAGTTCGAGAGCCACGAAATGGTCCGTCAGCATGACGATGCGCTGCTTCTCTTCAAGCTCTTCCTCAATCATCTGACAGAACATGCACTCGCCGAATTCATCGTAATGGCGCAAAGCTTCGTGCACCCGCTGGCGAATCTGGTAGGAGATCACGGGGCTGGCGATGAGTTGCGAATGAGGATGCTCGAGGCTGGTGCCGGCGTCGGCGCCGTGGTTCTTAAAAAGCGTGACGTGAGCGATACGGTGGTCGAGACAGAGATCGTTGTATCGCGATTTGTAACAACGCAGGGTATTGGCGACCTCGGCATCGGGCATTAAAGCCAAAACACCGGCGTGGTCGGGGGTTTCGATGATCACATCGTGAACGCCGAAACCTTCGATGCTGCGCCGCTGGCGATGGATTACGCGCTTGGGTTGTGCGTCGCGAGAGAGCGCGGCAAACTTGTTGGGGACTACGCGGACGTTCCAGGCTCCGCCGTCGGCAGGAATTCGCATGACCTCCGGTGGGGTGATGGATTCATTGCCCGGACAAAATGGACATTTGGGGTTGAACGAGACCGGATTGCGCGGCGCGCGGTGGGTCGCCATTTCCTCGGGCCGTTTCGCGCGTTCGGTGGCGATGATAACCCATTCTTTAGTGGCGAAGTTCTGGCGTAGTTCCGGCATGTGGTACTCCTATTGGGGCTCACGGCCCCTTCCTTAAATTGGCGGTCGGATCATAATGACTTATGCGGTCCCCCTGGTTCGGATTTGCAGCCCGAGTGAGCCGCTCCTGTCGGTGACGGCGCAGGCCTGCATTTCACGGGCCCGCATATTGTAAAATCCAAAACACTCTATGAATACGAAAATTCCCGTTGGAATTCTGGGTGCAACCGGCATTGTCGGACAGCGTTTTGTGCAGATGCTCGAAAACCATCCCTGGTTCGAGGTCGCGTGGTTGGCCGCGTCGGACCGCTCTGAAGGTCGGCCGTACGGCGAAGCAGCACGCTGGCGCTTGAAGACATCGATTCCTGCGCGCGTCGCCGAGATGAAGGTGTCACCCGCTAGCCCCGACGGTGCTCCTAAAACAATTTTTGCAGCGCTTGACGCCGCCATTGCGGCGGACCTCGAGCCTCGTTTTGCCGACGCTGGCTGCGCCGTGGTTTCTAATTCCAGCGCCCTCCGCATGCAGGCGGATGTTCCGCTGGTCATCCCGGAGGTCAATGGCGAACACATCAAGCTGCTCGAATGCCAGGCTTGGCGGCGCAAATCGGGCGGCTTTGTGGTGACGAATCCGAACTGCTCCGCCATAGGTCTCGTGCTGGCCCTGGCGCCATTGGAGCAGCGATTCGGGCTCGAAACTGTGATGGCCGTCACCATGCAAGCGGTTAGTGGAGCGGGATATCCTGGGGTGGCCTCCCTTGACATTTTGGGGAATGTGATTCCTTACATCGCAAAAGAAGAAGAAAAGATGGAGGAGGAGACGCTCAAGCTGCTGGGTCGCCTGAATGGGGCGAAGGTAGTCCCGGCTGGGTTCGCGATGAGCGCGCAATGCAATCGCGTGGCGGTCGAGGACGGGCATACGGAGTCGGTTTCTGTGAAGTTAAAGAAGAAGGCACGATTGGAAGAGATTATTGCGGCATGGAATGAATTTCGCAGCGAGCCGCAGGAATTGCGTTTGCCCAGCGCGCCGGATCAGCCAATTGAGTATCTGGGCGCGAATGACCGCCCGCAGCCGCGTTTTGATGCCGATCGCGGCGCCGGCATGACCACCTGTGTAGGGCGCTTACGACCCTGCGGCGTGCTGGACTGGAAGTTCACCGTGCTTTCGCACAACACCATTCGTGGCGCGGCGGGCGCGGCGCTGCTGAATGCTGAACTGCTCAAGGTGAAGGGGTTCTTGAATTGACTCTCCGGCAGTTAGCCTCGAGCCGTCATCTCACGATTTTGATGGTCCAGCGGTTGAGGAAAAATCGCCGATGATCGTAATGAAATTCGGCGGGACCTCGGTGGAGGATGCTAAAGCCATCGACCGCGCGGCAGCGATCGTCAAAGGCCGGGGCCCGGAAAAACCGGTGGTGGTGGTCAGCGCCATGGCGAAGGTCACCGACGCGCTGCTGGAAATGGGACGCGCTGCGGGGGCCGGTGACCGCGAGACAGCTTTGAAAGTGTCCCGCGGGTTGCGAGAGCGACATTACAATGCCGCGGGCGAACTTCTGGGCACGGGGATCTTCACCCAATTTCATAGCGAACTGGAAGCGGACTTTGATGCCTTGGATGAGCTATTGCGGGGCATTGCGGCGGTGGGTGAGTTGACGCCACGCACGGCGGATCACGTGGCGGCTTTCGGGGAAATGCTGTCCAGCAAGCTGGTGACGGCTGCCTTTTCAGCGCGCGGAATGGATTCGAGCCTGGTGGATTCGCGCGCCTGCATTGTTACAGATAGCAGTTATACGCGAGCAGTCCCTATAGTCGAAGAGACCAATGAGAGATTGGGACTCAAGCTGACGCCGTTACTCGACAATGGGCGAGTTCCGGTTATGGGCGGGTTCATCGGGGCTACGCGGGCGGGCGTGACGACTACGATTGGCCGTGGAGGATCGGATTTTTCAGCCGCCCTTGTAGGGGCAGGGCTGGGAGCGGAGCGCATCGAGATCTGGACCGATGTGGACGGGATGATGACTACCGATCCGAACCTTTGCCCCGAGGCGCGGCGGATTAAGGTGATCAGCTTCGACGAGGCGGCGGAACTTGCTTATTTTGGCGCCAAGGTTCTGCACCCCGCGACGGTGTTGCCGGCTATCCAGAAAAATATTCCAGTGTACGTTCTGAATTCTCGGAATCCTACTTGCGAAGGAACCAAGATCACGGCGCGGGCTCCACGGTGCCGCAACAGCTTTAAAGCGATTGCCGCCAAGAAGCGGATTACGATTGTGGACGTGGCGGCTCCGCGAATGCTGATGGCACATGGATTTTTGAAGGCAATTTTTGATGCCTTTGACCGGCATCGGGTGCCCGTGGATGTGGTTTCGACGTCGGAGGTGAGTGTGTCCCTGACGGTGGATTCGAATGAGTCGATTCCCGCGCTGGCGGCCGATTTGGCGAAACTGGCAGACGTGAAGTATGAAGGCCGGAAAGCGATTGTGTGCCTGGTTGGGGAGAACCTGCGTGAAATTCCCGGCATTGCGGCGCGAGTGTTCGGGATTTTGACGGATGTGAATATCAGAATGATTTCGCAAGGGGCTTCGGAGATTAATCTTACTTTTGTGATTGACGAGGACGACGTTCCGCGGGTGGTGCGGCGCTTGCATGAGACGTTTTTTGCGGATTTGGATCCGGAGGTTTTTGCGTAGATATCGCTAGAGCTGAGGTCCTTAAGAAAAACCTTAAACCGCAGAGGTCGCAGAGTTGGCGCGGAGTTCGCAGAGAAAGCCTGTGAAGCTGCTTATTCTAGGTCGGGGAAAGACCGGGGCGCTGGTGGCGGAGGTTGCGCAGTGGCGTAAGCACGAGGTGCGCGTGCTGGGAGCGGCGGATAACCGGCGCGGCGAGGCATTACTTCCGGACAGGCTGCGCGACATTGATGTGGTGATTGATTTCACTACTCCGCGAGCCGTTCTGGAGAACATCGAAGCTTGCGTTCGTGCGGGCAAGAATATGGTTGTGGGCACCACCGGCTGGTATGAGGAGTTGGAGAAGATCCGGGAAATGGTGCTGGAAAGCGGAACGGGGTTTCTGTACGCGGCCAATTTCTCGCTGGGAGTGAATCTGTTTTTTGAGATTGCGCGGGTGTCGGCTGAGGCGCTGCGCCACCAGTATCATGGCCAGATATTTGAGCGCCATTACGCGCAGAAGAAGGACGCTCCCTCGGGAACGGCGCTCGCGATACAAAAAATCATTCGCGACGCCTCCGGCCAGGGACTGGAGATTATCTCCTTCCGCGAGGGAGAGGTGGTAGGCATGCACGAGGTGGTGTTCGAATCGCATAACGATACAATCTACGTCTGTCATGATGCGAATTCCCGGCGGGCGTTTGCGGAAGGCGCCGTGCGGGCGGCGGAATGGCTGGCGGGGAAGAAGGGTTTTTTCGATTTCCGGGATATTTGGCGAGAGTTGTAGGAAGTCTGGTAGCTGGTAGTTAGTAGCTAGGCGTGGTTGGCATCGCCACGGGGATGATGCTAGCTACTAGCTACTGACTACCAGGTTCTTTCGCGTTATCTTAGTGTCATGCAACTGCGCGGATGCGGCACCGCTTTAGTCACTCCTTTTAAACAAGACGGCTCGGTGGACGAAGCCGCTTTGCGAAACCTTGTCGCTTGGCAAGTGGAGTCGGGCATCGACTTTCTTGTGCCCTGCGGCACGACCGGCGAGACGCCGACATTGTCGCATGACGAGTGGTTGCGCGTGGTTGACGTCACCGTGGAAGTTGCTGCCGGCCGCGTCGCGATTGTGGCGGGCGCAACTTCGAATTCAACCCACGACGCGGTAGAGAAAGCGAAAGAGATTGCTGCGCGGCCGGGTGTAGACGCCATTCTCACCGCCTCCCCTTATTACAACAAGCCTACGCAGGAAGGACAGTACCGGCACTTCAAGGCGATTGCGGAGGCGGCGGGAAAACCTATCGTCCTGTACAACGTTCCCGGGCGCACAGGCGCGAATATTGAGCCGGGCACGCTGGCTCGACTGGCCGAGGTTCCCAATATTATCGGCGTAAAAGAGGCGAGCGGCAGCATTACGCAGATTGCCGAAGTGTGTAATGCGGTGCCGGAACATTTTCTGGTTCTCTCCGGCGACGACGCGATTACTCTGCCGGTGATCGCACTTGGCGGTGTGGGCATTGTGTCGGTGGCATCAAACGAGATTCCGCGCGAGATGGCCGAAATGACCCGGGCTGCGCTGAACAACGACTGGGCCACGGCGCGGCGGATTCATCGCAAATATCTGGCGTTGATGCAGGCAAACTTCATCGAATCGAACCCGCTGCCGGTGAAAGCTGTATTGACGATGATGGGGAAGATTGAAGAGGTGTACCGGTTGCCTCTGCTTCCCATGCGCCGGGACACGCGTTCGCGGCTGCAGAAGATTGCAATGGATGCAGGAGTAATTGCCAAACCTGCGGCGCCGGCGGCGGATGCAGTGGAGTTCTTCGTGTATGAGAATTGGCTGGCGGGTCCGCACAAAGTGGTGCTGCATCGCTCGACTTGCGGGCAATGCAATCACGGCAAAGGCCGGCCTGCCGGCCACGATGCCAATCACGCGCGCTGGCACGGGCCATACCCTACCCTGTCGGAGGCGCGCGAGGCTTCCCAAAATATGCCGGGCGTGCTGATTCGCAGTGAGTGCAAGTGCATTTAGAGTTTACCAAGCGCGATTTACGAAGTTAACAAAGGTTCAACAGCTACCCCATTGCCTGCCTGTTCTGGTGTCACTTCGTACTTCGTAAATCGGTACTTCGTCCTTCCTGTTACCTTATACTTTCCTCAAATGCAGAATCTGAAGGCTGCTATCGAGCACCTGGCGTCCTTGGGTGAGGTGGAATTGCGTCCGGAGGCGCGCGAGACGTTTCTTGAATTTCGCGATGCTCTTACCGCGGGCAAAATTCGCGCGGCGGAAAAACGAGATGGCAAGTGGGCAGTAAATACTTGGGTCAAACAGGGCATCCTGCTGGGCTTTCGGCTTGGCGAACTCAGCGAAATGGGAAGCGCTGGCGGACTTTCGTTTGTGGACAAAGATACCTTCCCTTCCCGCAATTTTTCCGTGGGGGATCGGGTACGCGTGGTGCCGGGTGGGTCTTCGGTGCGACAGGGGGCTTATGTGGCTCCGTCGGTTATTTGCATGCCTCCGATGTTTATTAATGTTGGGGCTTATGTGGACGAGGGCACGATGGTGGATTCACATGCGCTGGTGGGCTCTTGCGCGCAGGTGGGAAAACGCGTGCATTTGAGCGCGGGGGCGCAGGTTGGGGGCGTGCTGGAGCCGGTGAATGCGGCGCCCGTGATCATTGAAGACGATGTGCTGGTTGGAGGGAATTGCGGGATCTATGAAGGAACCCTGGTTCGGGCGCGGGCGGTGCTGGGGGCGGGAACGATTCTGACGCGGTCGACGCCCTTGTATGACATTGTTCGGGGCGAGGTTTATCGCGCTACGGATGAGAAGTCTTTGGAGGTACCGGAAGATGCGGTGGTCGTTCCGGGGGCGCGGGCGGTGAAGAAGGGACAGGCGGCGAAGTGGAACCTTTCGCTGTATACGCCGGTGATTGTGAAATACCGGGATGAGAAGACCGATCAGCGGACTGAGCTTGAGGATTTGCTGCGGTAGGAGTCAAAGCCTTTAACCGCAGAGTTCGCAGAGGAATCGCTGAGAGCGTAGAGAAATTCAGTTTTGGTGGATTGAGATTTTGAGCAGCGAGCCAGGGCCTGTTCCGTCGGTTGAGACTTGTAATTGCGAGAGGCTTTGGACCACCGCGTCAGCTTGCTGCAGCTCGGCGCTGGGATAGGTGCTGGTCAAAGCGATTACCTTCATGCCGCCAGCATGCGCGGCGGCGATTCCCGCGGGCGCATCTTCAATTACCAGGCATTCTGCCGGTTCTCGTCCTAGCAACCGTGCGCCTTTCACATA